>CAZHRI010000019.1:0-10417 GCA_964534725.1 uncultured Candidatus Saccharibacteria bacterium | reverse complement strand
CGATATTTATAACGAAGACACCTTCATCTACCGCCAGAGCTACATTCCAGCCCACTCAGAGATGACCTGGATACTCGACTGCTTTACCTATATGGGTGAGATGCAACGGATGATTCAGTACAAGGATAAATCAGCCGAAGCAGGCGAAAGCGTCACCGTTGGACTATTTAACTATCCGGTGTTGATGGCGGCAGACATCTTGCTCTACGGGGCAAAATGGGTGCCCGTGGGCGAAGACCAGTTCCAGCACCTGGAAATTACTCGCGACATTGCCACTCGATTCAATAACAAATTTGGTGATACTTTTGTTATTCCTGAGCCAACCCAGAAACAGACCAAGTTCATCAATCGCGATAGCGGGCTGCGCATCCGTAGCCTTAGTGACCCAACTAAAAAAATGAGTAAAAGTTCTAGTGATGAAAAGTCAAAGATCAACCTAAGCGATAGTCCTGAGGTAGCACGAAAAAAGATTATGAGCTCAACGACCGATAGCGTCGGCGTGATTAATTTTGACTGGGATAAACAACCCGGCATAACAAATCTACTCCAGCTTTTATCGTTACTTAGTGATAGACCTCAGCAAGACATAAACCAAGAGTGGACCGGGCAGACACAGTACGGCGCACTAAAGACCGCCGTTGCTGATGCGGCGGCTGCATTCTTGTCTCATCTTCATAAGACATACCAGCAGGTCTCAGACGAGCAGCTACAGGGTGCCCTAGAGCGCTCAGAGCGTGACATGTCGCTCGTCGCCAATCAAACACTCCATAAGGCACAAGTTGCAGTCGGCTTACGACCTCGGGACTAAAGATGAAGATTTCCACCCGAACACTCATGAAGGCGTTGCGGATGTATGGCATTGCGGATGATAATGCGTCAGTCAAATCATTACGCAATGTAGAAATTGATGACCAAGAGTCGTTCCTGCGTGCCTCTCTCACATTCGATAACGTACGCTACATGATACTATATGGTCTATCTATCGACGAAGATCATGTAGACGAACTATGGCCACACAAGCCCGTCGAGGCGACAGCGATAGAGAACCCGCTAGACCACACAAACTTTACCACCCCATTTCACGGCAAATACCTAATGGTTTTTCGCCTGAAGCCAGTCCTGCAGCGTCTCGACGTACACTTGTCAACCGTGTTTGACGCAACGATATCTCGAAGTATGTGGCAAAAGTACATCAAAGCTGGCTGTGTACTGGTCAATGGCCAAGTCGTTACATCTGCCAAAACAGAAATTAACGACACAGACCAAATAACCGTGGTGTTTGCGCATAACTCCGGTGAGTCTCAGGGTTTCTCGGTGCTATACGAAGACGAGGACGTTATTGCGATCAACAAACCTAGCGGAATACTGACTCACGCAAAAGGTGGTATTGTTGACGAGTACACAGTCGCGGACTTCTTTAGCGAGCATGCCCGTTCAATCACAAAAACTGACCGAACGGGCGTCGTTCACCGACTCGATCGAGACACTTCTGGGGTGATTGTTGGCGGGAGAACTGACGAGGCAGTGAAGCACCTGCAGGAGCAGTTTGCGACCAGGCGTGCCAAAAAAACCTACATTGCCGTAGTAGATGGTGTGCCAAAGCTGCATGAGGCTCGGATTGATCTGCCGATTGGGCGCAATCCTGCAAAACCAAGCACTTTTCGCGTTGACGCCAACGGTAAGTCAGCGCAAACCACCTATCGAGTTCTTGCGACCCATGCAGGCAGGAGCCTCGTCCGACTCGAACCAAAGACAGGGCGAACCCACCAGTTGCGTGTGCACATGGCGCACATCGGCACTCCGATAATCGGGGACCGGGTGTATGGTAGGCCAGGAGATAGGCTAATGCTCCACGCGTATGAGCTTAGTTTTCAGCTACCAAGTGGGGCCGATAAGACAATCACCGCCACCGTCCCCGACGAACTTATCGGTGACTTTGCGGACGCGACACTATGACCCAGCCTCTCATCTCCCTGCACGACGAGCCAGAGGTGCGTCGTATTACTCAGCATCTCCCGCACGCGTTGATTCTTGTAGCTGAGCCGGGCCTCGATAGTGCAGGTGTAGTAGAATCAATTATCAGCAGCACGCCCAGTCAAGTGCTTCGTGTGTCGCCAGAAGAGACAAAAAAAAGCATTAGCGTTGAACAGGTACGCGCCCTTGTCATGAACGTGCGAACTACCGCATCTATGCGCCGGGTGTTACATATTACTCCGGCAGATGCTATGACAGAAGAGGCTCAGAATGCGCTATTAAAACTCCTCGAAGAGCCCGCCGAAGCCGTGCACCTCCTACTAGAGACCACCTCACTAGAAGGCCTACTGCCAACTATCATCTCTCGCAGTCAAATAGTCACGCTCAGCAGAACTTCGCCCCACCAAGACGATGAGCTCCTCGCAGACAGTTCTTTTGATGATCAAACTAAGCAGCAGGTGAGATTTCTTGCGGCTGGACGACCAGCTCTTATTCGACAGATGATTGCGCAGCCAGAACTCCTCGAGCAATATCGACACCTCGCAACCGATGCGAAGCAAATAATCAGCGGCAACGCATACGAAGCGCTGAGGGCATGTTTTCGTCATAGCGGCAGCAGGGAGCAGGCACTGCAGCTGATTGATGTCGTCGCCACGATTTTGAAGTTCGGTGCTAAGCGTCGTGGAGTTGACCCCCAGACGAGACGCCTCGTCGATAATACGCACGCAGCCATAGAAGCACTCAATGCCAATGGGAACATTAAGCTCACGCTACTACGCCTAGTCGCACGATAATCCACCCGCGTGGTATAATACTAGAGTAATGACAGGATTAATCTTAATTATCGCAGTTGCGGTATGGGTGATGATGTATAGACCGTCAATTGACGGTACACGTGATTTGCCGGTAAAAATATCTGAAAAACTTGATCAGCTCTGGAGTATAGCCCAGGAGTCAATTCGTGACAACAAGTATCTTCGCGCCGAAAAAGCCCTTTTGACGATTTTGCGTGTCGATGAGAAGAACGCTACTGCGTACAACCGACTTGGTATTTTGTACGCTAAACAGCGCGCCTACAAGGACGCGATAGAGTGCTTTGAAATTGCACAGAGTCTCGAACCGAGTGCCTCAAGCCTGCATAATGTTGGCCTAATTTACTATGAGACGGGCGATTTTGACAAAGCCGCGCTGGCGTTTGAGCAAGCACTCGAGCTAGAAGGCGATTTGGCCGCTAGGTACATTGGTTACGCCAAGACTCAAGAAAAGCTCGGCAATAAAAAGAAGATGATTGAGGCGCTTGAAAAGGCCGTTGAGCTGGAGCCAATTCCACAGACACTCACTGTACTCGCAGAGGCCTATGAGTCAGCCGATCAGATGGAGCTCGCAGCTTCACTTCGTGAGAAGGCTGCGCGGATGCTTGTGCCAGAGCCACAAGCGAAACCTGTCAGCCAAACCCGTCAGCCTCGCCAGCCTCGCAAGATTATAATGTAAAAATGCATGTAAATAAAAATAGCCACCGTGAGGTGGTTATTTTTATTGGTGCTGGAAGTAGGACTCGAACCTACGAAGCCGAAAGGCGGGAGATTTACAGTCTCCTGTGATTGCCACTACACGATTCCAGCTTGTGGAGCCGCTTCACGGATTCGAACCGTGGACCTACTGTTTACAAAACAGTTGCTCTAACCAACTGAGCTAAAGCGGCAAACTATCGACAACGCGATATCACTACGTATTCTATCAAGATACCAGTCTAAATTCAATAGGTGAGCCCGCTTGACATGACTCATGGGTGCTGCCATACTGCCAACTATGCAACACCCTCAACAGAGTGTCAACTGTCTGGCCTATTTGCTTCAGTACAGCTGGTGCTATTTACAAACACCAACGGGCTAACCGCATTCCTGTAGACGGGTCAAGCATCATCCGACACATATCAAACGCCACTCGTGTCGAGAGGTATGCAAGTAGCGCATCAAACGGACATTTACGAGGCGGGGCGCGCACCTAAATACACGCTGCAAAGCTTGCCACGGCACACGGTATCCCGACCTATAATTGCAAGCGGTCGCGATATTGCCGCCAGTCAACGGGCCATCAGCGAAGATATTGGCATAACCTTCACCGTTCGGGCCTGTAATACATCCAAGAACTGGATATATATCGCAATACTTGCTATAATCTCTCTGTTGTACCGATAGTCATGCTGCGATAGATCCTGCGTGAAGCATAAATCTTCGTAGAGCGCTGCGCGCAAAGCATGCATATCTCCGCCAAACAGCACCTTTCATACAACATTCAGATGCCGCGATAGCTCAGTTGGTAGAGCGCTTCCATGGTAAGGAAGAGGTCTCGGGTTCAAATCCCGATCGTGGCTCCATGCTTAGGGAGATACGACCCCTCAGGGGTCATTTTGTTTGCCCCGGGGTATGGCATTTTACAGATAGACATGCTATAATCATCCAAGACGTTTAATACAAATCTAACGAGTTAAAGAGATGGCAAAGAAGAATACTAAGCGAAAACTGATTGGTTTGGTGAGCGATTTGAGCGGTCACCGTACCTACTACACAAAGAAGAATACCCAGAACACCACTGGTAAGCTTGAGTTGAAAAAGTATGACCCAATCGCGAAAAAGCACGCGACATACACTGAAACAAAGAAAAACCTGGGCCGAAACGAAGTTAAGGCACGCAAGGGCTAACCCGTTTGCCCAACAAAATACCTCGCTACTTTGCGAGGTATTTTTATTTTCTTGTCATTGTATCGAGAAGTGTACTCAGCAGCTCACCGTGCGCCCAAATCGGCAAATGGTCTCCGTCACTACGTACACGCTCGACAACGCGCGCAAGGATGCCCTCGGCTTCATCTGAGCGGCCAGCCTCCGTGTAATACTGCGCCATCCATAGACTACCGACATAATCTATTCGTCCCGGGTCATCGGCGCAGCCAAACAGTCCGCTACCGTGACGATACAACTGCTCAATTCGACCTACCGTATGTTTCACGCGCTCATCCGTAATGTCGATGAGGCCGAACATGAATGCGCCAAATAGAGCCGATATACTAACAGTGTGGCGTTCTTGTGAATGCTTCAGAAGCCCTTCGATCGTATAGATAGACTCTGAAGCCGCTCGACGCATGTCTTCGGCCGCCGTACGCCATTTAACCGAACTATCTTGATCGTGGAGCTTATCTGCCAGCTCAGCAGAGGCCAGTAGTGCAGCGTAGGTTACGCCAATAGTATATGTGCTAGCTTCGAGCTTATCGTCGGCAAAGTCGTAACTTGGACGCGGCAAGCCGTTATCATCAGTAAAATCTGCCAAGAAATGTGCTGCGGGCACGACTAGGGCCTCATAATAATCCTTAACGATCTTTTGCGGCTTACTGGTCGCGATAAACTGCGAAAAGACAAATAGGGTGACTGCGGTTTGGTCACTTTGTATTGGCGCGACATCACCATCATACGGATGAGTGCTGGGCCCAAGGGAGCCATTCGCGTGGTATCTGCTGGCCAAATAGCCGTCGCTTGACAGTGCCTGTCGGCAAAAATTAAAGTATTGTGCCGCCTCATGCTTATAGCCAAGTCGGATTAAAGGCCAAACGACAAATGCGCCTGTTCGAGCCGAGAATAGTGGACTTTTTGCTGCATCGACTGAGACGATAGCTCCATGAAGGTCAATATTGTTTCGGATTTCTATTAATGAGTCTATGAACTGTTGCTGATACGGAGCCGGCAACTGATCGGCTATTTTAAATCCCGGCGTAAGCCACTTGCGCCACTTGCGAGCTGTCGTGTCGACTCGACCGGATGTGCTTGTACGCCGGATTGTATCGGCTTGAGTCAATGCTGACCGAACAGATGTGCTTGCCGCTAGCCAATAATGTATCCTTCTGGAAGAAAGGCCACCGATGGTGAGCGAAAACCTCATTACTGAATCTGTTTGACCACAGCCAACGGCTGATCCAGCCAGCTCTCCATCATCAGCATCGCGCCAGGTGCCATCCAGCCCATCACCATACAGCCCGACGCTATGCTGGTCAAATGACTGCCCAACATCAGTCAGCCCACTTATGACAAACGCCCGTCGGCCTTCGTAGTGCAAGATGGCAGACTTATTAGGAAGATATTGAGCGGTATCCTGCGATAACGATGGATTCAGCGCAAATGCCTGGTGGGTGAAGAGACGGATACTCCGCTGTTGATTACGAATATTGACTATGTGAATATTGCGAGTGAACACCGAGGCATCAGCCTCTACGAGATCTTCAAATTCAAGAATAACACCTAGCTCATCATTCACAAGGACCGTGTGACCAATCGGTGTTGCACTAAGATACCGCGCCCGATGTGTCCAGCTGCCGTCGTCTGTCCACGACAAAGCGCCATCCACCCACACTCCAATACGGTGCACCATATTCGGAGGACTCGCGCTGAACCCTAAGTAAGGAAAGTACACGTGCCTCACTTGACCATACTGATTGAGCTCAACCTGTAGCTCTCCGTTAGAAAAGGTAAGTGGTCTAGCCATCCACGCCTCCGCCATATCGCTTTGCAGTCAGTCGCCAGCGCATATCGCGGATTGCATTCATGTAGTATAAGAATGCGTCGTACGGTGATTCATATGGACTAAAGTAGGAGTGAACATCTCCATCGTGCGACCACTTGGTGCACATATAGTACGAATGGTCAGCCGTCTGAAGCTTACGCCAATCGTCAATTAACTCCAGGTCACCGGAGCCGAGCACATCGTCAGCCATATCATATAGATAGCGCATCGCTTCAAGTTGTAGATTGTTGCCAAGCCATGCAGTGAGATCGCGTTCGCTGTCCGCCCAGGTGGTTGTTCGGGGTACGCTAATGTCATCTTGTGGCTCATGAAGGGTAATTGCTTCGCTGACTGTGTAAAATGACTGCCCCGGAGCAGATAGCCAGCGACCGACAAACCGCTCAAAGAACTCAAAGATACCCGTATCGTTCCACTGGTGCTCGCCGAATGTTTCATAATCCATAAATAAGTTAAGCAGTGGCGCTTCGGCCATCGCTTCACGCACCCAAGTCTCATACTTATCGACCGTAAGAGGCCAGCCAGACCAGCGCTGATCACTAAATCGAAATGCGAGATCATCGCTCAGGCGGTAGTTCTTCATCAGAAGCTTGATATTCTCCGTGCCAGCTGGACGATAGATATAGTTTGGGCTACGCCAACCGAGAACTTCGTCCCAGCCCTCGGCCAAAATACCCGCGTAGCCTGCCTTGTCGGCCCACTCTGCAAGCTCGTTGTTGTAGGCAAGTTCGGTATTCCGAAATACTGTCGGTTCAAGTCCAAATATGTCGCGAATCTTTCGTCGATGCATATCAACCTGCGCCTCAAATTCCTGGCGATTGTAAAAGAACGCCAAGCTGTGATGATAGGTCTCAGCAAGAATCTCTACACGACCCGTATCGGTTAAGCGCCTGAAGCTTTCGAGCACTTCTGGGGCAAACTGTATCGCCTGATCGATGAACGTACCCGTAATACTCAGCGATATCTTAAAGTCTGGATGCTCGTGCAGCAGGCGCTCAAGCAGCGCATTCATTGGTAAGTATGACTTCTTGGCAATACTGTTAAATATAAGCTCATTGTCTTGAGCGGGTGACGACGACTCAGAGAAGTAGTTGTGATTCGAGGCTACATCAAAGATGTCATACTGACGCATTCGCCACGGTTGGTGAACGTGGAGATATAGTACGATGCCTTGATCCGTCTTCATAGAGACACTCCTTGTCGCCTGGCTGCTTCGTAGAGATTCAGACACTGCAAGGCGGCGTCGTTCCACGATATGCGCGTATATTCTTCTTTGATCTTCTGCTTCAGCTCTTTCTGCAGTTCCGGCGACTGTGCGACCTCGACCATGTGCTGCGCAAGTAAGTCGACATCCCAGTAGTCAAATCGCTTAATGTTCTCAAGGACTTCGCCCACACCAGACTGATTGCTGATGAGTAGCGCTGTATCATGATGGGCAGCTTCGAGCGCTGTGAGTCCGAACGGCTCACTCACTGACGTCATCACAAATGCATCAAGCAGATGATACGCGTCGCGCCACTGTTTTCCACGTACAAAACCCCCAAAGATGAATCGGTCACTGATGCCGAGGTCTGCCGCGAGTGAGATTAACTCATCGCGCTGCTCGCCAGTCCCAAGGAGCAAGAAGGCCAGCTTGTCATGTTGTTCGAGCGCCTTTGCTGCAGCTTTGACAAAATAGGCAAGGCCCTTCTGAACAGTCAGGCGAGTGATCGAGCCGAATATCGTGTAGCCTTGACTCTTGAGATCTTCAGCGTAGCGATAGGTTCGCTGGTCGTACTCATGCGGCGGTAGGTCTTCAAGATCGATCGCGTTATAAACTACTTCAATTTTGTCGGCTGGAATGTGATAATTTTTCACAATGATTTCTTTTGTGATGTGGCTCACGGCAATAATGCGATCGGCCATCATGAGTCCCTGCTGCTCAATTTCGTGTACCAAAGGGTTGCCGTAACTCTCGCCCGAGCGGTCAAACTCCGTTGCGTGAACATGCACGACGAGCGGAACATCACCATATACTCGCTTAGCCCTGATGCCCGCCTCCATCGTGAGCCAGTCGTGCGCATGGATCGCATCTGGCTTGTTGTCGCGAATCATGTGCTCAACAAAATCGCCGTATCTTCGCTGAATGGCTCGCATGCCTGAAAGGCCATGGTCGTTGTCTGAGATTTCAGGTGTGCCGTTGTCATACGCGCCAAAATATAAATTTTCCGGCTCTACATCTATGGCCGGGACAATGTTCATAAAGTTAATATTTGGATGCTCGGCGGAGTAGGGAACAACAAAATCAATTGAAGCGCCTTGAAGAGCCAGTGCCTTAGACATCTGATAACAAGCTACGCCAAGTCCGCCACTATTATGCGGTGGCAGCTCCCACCCGAGCATTAATATCCTCATTTCATTATCAGTATAGGACTATGCTTATGCTTTTGCAAGGGATTTTTTGCCAATATGAACATTCCGACGACAGAAGCGACATATTTCGTTCGAACGTCGATGACGACGCCACAATTTCCATGCTTTGTCGAAGGAAACAAGGTAACAATAACTATTTAGTTCGGCGATTCGCCGAATGACCGAACCGAGAACTCCACTCGCGTAGATACCATATCGCTCCGAGTACGCCCAAAAGCGCGAAATTGGCAGACTCGTGAGTGGCTTCACCGCACTACTAAACGGACGCAGCTGTGTGCCGCGCACAATTCGATCAAGATGACGGGCAAGAAACTGCGCATGAGCAACCGCACCCGATGCATAGCCACTATTAGGCGCATCGGCGCTGTCACCAATGACAAATATACGAGGGTAGGCCTCCAAATACTGGTTGACCACAACGCGACCATGCTCGGATATATGAAACACCTCGGAGTGCCGCTCGAATAGCGAATTAATCCTTCCGCCACAGGTCCAGACCGCCATATCCACATTCATGCGCGCGCTATCTGCCACAATGTACGATCGAGCAACTTTATCAATCGTGTGCCCAGCGCGTACCCGCACCCCAATTTGCCGCAACTTACGAGTAACCTTCAGCGAGGCCGCTCGAGACAGTCCCGGCAAAAGCCTTTCTGCGCGCTCCAGTATCATGATATTGACACCTGAGTGCGCAATAGCATGAGCTTTCGCGATTTTTTCAGCATATTGCGTGAGATGTCCGGCCAGCTCAACACCTGTTGGACCGCCTCCAATGATGGCGCAGTGTAGCTCGTGACTTTCGTCAAGCACACGATCGTGAAAATCTGCACTAAATTTTTTTACTCCCTCTAATGAGTCCAGGCTATACGAATAGCGGCGAGCGCCATCTATGCCGTAAAAATACTCGGACATACCGACGGCAAGCACCAGCTGGTCATAGAGGTAGGACTTTTTCGCCCCATACACCTTCTGCTCTCTTACGCTAATTTTTGTTATTTCATCCACAAAGAAGTGAATCTCTGAGTATGGCTTAAGGATATCCCGTATTGGAATCGCCGACTCTTTGGGGTCGCTACCAGTGGCAGTAGAGTAGAGGAGCCCGTGATGAAAAAAATAATCTCTGTCCGATATGAGCGTGATAGGGCCAATTTTCTTCTTTGCAAGTTCAATAGCAGCCTTTACGCCTCCAAAACCACCCCCGACAATCACAACTTTCATACATAACCATTGTACCACCTGTGCGCGCATCTTTCGCAGGGACGCTTCTTGTGATAAGATTGTTACCGTACAGGGGTATAGTACAACGGTTAGTATAAAGGTCTCCAAAACCTTAGATCTAGGTTCGATTCCTAGTACCCCTGCCATAATGGATAAAGCGCATTTTCGGCGCTTTTTTCGTTATTTTGACCCCTGTTATTTTCGTAATTTTTGTCGGTTCGGTTAAGCATATTTTGTTCCTCCATAA
>CAZHRI010000018.1:3381-10824 GCA_964534725.1 uncultured Candidatus Saccharibacteria bacterium | reverse complement strand
CGAGGACAGGGTATTTTTTATAGTCGATAGACTACTAAGGCTATTCGCTGACGCCAAGTTCAATGCGTCGGAACTGGCGAACAACAATGTTCTCACCCAGCTTGGCGATCGATTCTTTAACGTGGTCCTCGACGGTCTTGCCGTCATCAAGAATGTAGTTCTGGCTCATCAACACCTTCTCGGCGAAGTGCTTCTTGATCTGACCTTCAACAATCTTGTCCTGCATTTCAGCTGGCTTAGACTTTAGAGCGTCAGACTCAAGCAGCTCTTCCTTGACACGAGCGTACTCGTCCTCTGGAATATCAGCCTCAGATACATACTGCGGACTCATAGCGGCTACCTGCATGGCGATTTCGTGGACTAGAGTCTTGAAATCCTCTAGACGAGCCACAAAGTCAGTTTCACAGTTAACTTCCACAACTACGCCAATACGGTTATCGTGAACATAGCTGTCAACTAGACCCATACGAGCCTCGCGGTCACCCTTTTTCTCTGCACGGGTTAGACCCTTTTTGCGCATTTCCTCAAGCGCCTTGTCAAAGTCGCCGTCAGCTTCAGTTAGTGCCTTCTTGGCGTCAGTTAAACCAACACCGGTTAGGTCACGTAGCTTCTTGATGTCATCAACAGAGATTGCCATTCTTACTTCTCCTCTTTCTTAACTGCCTTTTCGTCAGCCTTCTTGGCGCTACCAGCACCCTCAGCAACTGCTGCTGCAAAGTAGTCTAGTAGTAGCTGAATGCCCTTAATTGCGTCGTCGTTACCGGGGATAACGTAGTCAATATCTGATGGATTAACATTCGTGTCGACGACAGCAAATACTGGAGCGCCGAGCGTCTTCGCTTCACGAATAGCATTGATATCAACAGCCGCGTCAACGATGACGACTGCGCCTGGCTTACCCATAAGGTCCTTGATGCCACCGTATCGCTGGTTGAGTAGATCGATTTCTTCTTGGAATCGCTGAACCTCAAGCTTTGAGTAGCGCTTCTCAAGATCACCTGAGGTCATACGCTTTTCAAGATTCTTCAGCTTTTTGATCTGCTGCGTAATCGTCTGAGAGTTGGTCAGCATACCGCCGATCCATCGCTCAGTCACATAGGGCTGGTCGATCTTCTCAGCGGTGGCCTTGACGATGTCTTTTGCCTGCTTCTTGGTACCGACAAACAGTACTTTTTTACCACTGGCTGCGATCTTTGTTAGCTCAGGCAGAGCCTTGTTAAGCGCCTCGACGGTCTTTGTCAGGTCAATGATGTGACTTTCCTGACGCTTTGAGTGAATATACGGCGCCATCTTTGGGTGCCAACGGCTGGTTTTGTGTCCAAAATGAACACCGGCTTCCAGCAGAGCCTTGATGTCTACTGATACAGACATGGTTACTCCTTGTTCCTCACCCGTCCCAGTTGGAGCTAGAGACGAGTTGTGTCGTTAAAAATTAGTTACAGGAGTGATTATACCACTATACAACCCATAACTCAATAGAGAGTCCTTGGGGCTTAATACTGGTTGGTAGCGAGCGAATCAATCTTCATTTGAGGAAACATGTGGGCATTGTTGAGTACAAAATCATACCGCCCTTTTCGAAAAAGCGCCACCGCAGCATCGTTAGACAGCTTCACCGGCAACCTGGCGATATCGTCAAGCGCGTCAGACTGGATAACTCCTGTGCTGACTTGGTCCGCGCGCCCAACCAGAGTCACCACAACTTCGTCGGCGACCTCAGCTGGCAATACCCCTGGCTTGAAAGCCGCGGGGTTAATACGCAAGGGGTCTGTGGTAACATATTTATCAATCCACACACTACAGTAGTTGCCAGCCGCTTCGCTTCGGACAGAGCTTATCAGCTCGTCAACCACCTCATCGATGCCTGCGTGTCCGTGTGCTTCGGCCGCCACAAGTGCATCACTCAGCTGCCCAATCGACATCTCGTGAGCGACCTTCTTTGCAACCTCTGGCTGCGGGCCTGGTTCGCCCAAAGCAGCGACAGCGAAGTCGGCCGCTTCATCAGCGCGACCATTCATCATCGTTTCGCCAACTATGTGCATCGCATGCTCGTCGAAATTAGCTACGTTCTTTATATTACCAACAGCGAGCTCAGCTGCTTCAACCCTGCGACGCAGACGCTCGTACTGCTCCCGAGCAGGACTAATATACTCAACGCCTCCTCCGACGCTTAGATGTTGGTCATTATCTGTATTGCATATCGCCATATTTCACCTCTACCCCATTGCCGCAACATAATAACGGCATCATACCACCAGTATACCACTTATGGTCCTTGCGATGTGACGGCAGCAACAAGTGATTGAATTATGGCAGAACACACCATCCTGCTCCATCCGAATGCCGCTACAGCGCGCGTCGCCTAACCTTTGACAAATATCTCCTCCTCTGGTATCATCGATAGGTTATGAAAAGCAGTATTCACCCACAAAATTACCGCCCTGTCGTATTCAGCGACGATCAAGCGGATTTTGCGTTCCTGACTCAGTCAACAGCGCAAACAGCAGAAACCATTAAATGGGAAGACGGCAACGAGTATCCACTGATTCGCGTGCACGTCTCAAGCGCTTCGCACCCATTCTTTACCGGCGAAAAACGCGTCATCGACATCGAAGGTCGCGTTGACAAGTTCGAAGCTCGTCGCAAGGCAGCCGAAGAGCGACGCCAAGCACTTGCCAACAAGGCCAAGAAAGCCAAGGCTGGCGCCTCAAAGAAGTCTGACAAAGCTAGCAAATAGCCTGATTTCAATAAAACCGCCGTCGCTCCATAGCATGGCGGTTTTATATTGGCCAAGCCTCGTAGTACAATAAGAGTATAGTATGCCTAACATTTCACTAAACCTCGACGAATTAACCGCCGAAAAGTCAGCCCTGAGCGACTTCCTGGCTACACCGGACGCCTATAGTGATCCGGAGTTTTCCCGTAAGAATAAGCGCTTTTCCGAACTTGAAACCATTATTAGCATGGTAACCGAGCGTCAATCTCTAGAGGCGCAACTACCAGAAGCAATTGAGCTATCGCGCGGTAGCGACGAACTAGCGGAATTAGCCAAGGATGAGGTTGCAGAAATTGAACGGCGCCTTGAGGCTATTGAGGAGGAGCTGTTCATTCTACTCACGCCAAAGGATCCCAATGACGATAAGAACGTTATTATTGAAATCCGTGCTGGAGCCGGAGGCGACGAAGCCTCACTTTTTGCCGCAGAACTATACCGGATGTACCTACGTTGGTGCGAAAACCACAACTTCAAAACTGAGCTAATCAGCGAATCTGCCAACGACACTGGCGGCTACAAAGAAGTGGTATTTAGCGTTAATGGAGACTCGCCCTACTCACTACTCAAGTTTGAAGGCGGAGTTCACCGCGTCCAGCGCATACCCGCTACCGAGTCTCAGGGGCGCATTCACACCTCAACCGTCACAGTGGCAGTTCTGCCGGAAGCCGAAGAGACCGACATCGAAATTCATGCCAACGACATTCGCGTTGATGTCTTCCGTTCTGGCGGACACGGCGGCCAGTCAGTTAACACTACCGACTCGGCAGTGCGTATTACCCATCTCGAGACTGGTCTCGTTGTCACCAACCAAGACGAAAAATCACAGATTAAGAACCGCGAAAAAGCCATGAGCGTCCTACGGTCCCGCCTGCTCCAGATAAAGATCGACGAGGAGAACGCCAAGCTAACCGCCGAGCGTCGCTCGCTGATTGGCTCAGGCGACCGCTCAGAAAAGATTCGTACCTATAACTTCCCGCAGGACCGTATTACCGACCACCGTATTCACTATTCACGTAGCAATATTCCGCAGGCAATGAATGGCGACATCGACGACCTTATCGAGAACCTCCAGAAGTTTGAGCGCGAGCTCAAAGCCCAGAACGCCGAGAATCAATAGGCTCATGTCGCTGCTTTAGGAATGAGCAGTCCACCTTGTTGCGCATGCAGCCTCCGAATAGCCACAATAGCACCTATTGTCACCCCTGTACTCTCGTGGTATAATTCACAACATGAACATCTCTACGTGGCTCAAAGATGCGACGAAGCAACTCAAGGATATTGGCATCGAGTCGTCTCGTCTTGACGCCGAGTTGATACTTGCAGAAACCGTACGCCGCCCCCGCACCTACCTCCACGCACATCTCGATGAGGATATTGACCCACGACGTATTGATATCGCCGACGCGAGACTGGATCTGCGCAAAGATCGCGTTCCTCTTGCATACATCGTCGGCCACAAGGAGTTTTACGGGCGTGAATTTACTGTTTCGCCCCAAGTGCTCATTCCTCGTCCAGAATCAGAGGATGTAATTCATTCATTCCTCGAAGTTGCCGCCAACGATATCCTCGGTGAGGTGACCTTAATTGATGTTGGCACGGGCTCAGGCTGCCTTGGTATCACCGCGAAACTGGAGCGCCCAGATATTGCAGTCATTTTGTCCGATATCAGCCCTCAGGCGCTTGATGTAGCCGAGAAAAACGCTGATACGCTAGAGGCAAACGTTCGCCTACAAGAGCAGGATTTACTTTCTGGCCAAATCGAGCCCATTGACTATATCTTTGCAAACTTGCCATACGTCAACGAAAGCTGGGATGTCTCCCCCGAGCTACGTCACGAGCCGCCACTCGCCTTATTTGCAAAGAATAATGGCCTTGCACTTATCATTAAGTTAATCGACCAAGCGCCGCTCTGCCTACGCCCAGGCGGCTGGCTGTTTATCGAAGCTGACCCTGAACAGCACCAGGCAATCATCGACCACGCTGTCGGACGAGGATTTCACCACGATCACAGCCGCCACTATTGCGTCTCCTTACGACGCATAGGTGCCGAGAGTGAGCGTTAGAGTCTGAGGCTTGCCCTCGCGAACAACCGTCAAGGTTGCGCTCTCTCCAGGCAAAAACTCAGCAACGAGACTACCGAGCCCTCCGTGCTCACCGACCACCTTATCATTTACCTTGGTAATGATATCCCCGTCCTTCACGCCCGCCTTATCGGCCGGCCCTCCAGCCACCACTGCCGTTGAGCGGCCGCCAGACTGCACCAAAGCGCCCTGCTTAACATTAAGCTCGTACTCTGCGCGCACATCAGGCGTAATCGCCAGATATTGTACGCCCAGATATGCTTTTTGTATCTCTCCGCTCTTTAATACACCTCTAATCAGCCCCTTTGCGGCATTTATCGGTATCGCAAAGCCAATGCTCTGAGCGTCCGAGACAATAGCCGTATTTATGCCGATTACTTGACCCGCCATGTTAATTAAAGGCCCGCCAGAGTTGCCCGGATTGATAGCAGCATCTGTCTGCAGAAGGTCGGTCAGTGACTCAACGCTGGTTCCCAGCTTATCCGATGCAGCAGCGACCGGGCGCCCTAGTCCCGAGATGATGCCGCTTGTGACGGTATTTTGATACTGTCCAAGCGAGTTACCGATAGTGATAACGTTTTGCCCGACACGAACTGTTCCAGAGTCGCCCAAGCTCGCAACGGGCAGATCCTCTGCCCCCTGAATCTTCAAGAACGCAATGTCATTCAGCGGATCAGATCCGATGATCTTGACCTGCTCGTATCGCGTACCGTCGCTCGCTACAATTTGCACCGACTGAACGCCACTAATCACGTGCTTATTCGTTAGCACATACCCATCGGCACTAATAATAATTCCCGTACCCGCACCTTCGAGCTGCTGCCGAAAATAGCCCTGCCCTGAAGTCTGGGTAGTGACGATTGATACAACGCTCGGAGATACACGACCCACAAGACTCGCGAGGTCAGCTTCTTCGTCTGTAATGACGGTGTTGCCATCAAACCCTGGAGAATTTGCAGCTGGTGCGTTTGTCATCTGTGACGATATCCATGCACCAAAAAATCCTGCGCCAACCACCAGCCAGACGGCCACCAGTGCACCAACCAGAATAGTCGCTATCTTCTTATTACGCTGTCTCTTCATGCACACCCCCTTAAATCGTTACAGAGTTGAAAAACAATACCACTACTCCGATAAGCAGTACTGAAAACACCGTTGGGAGTGTGATATCCGAAGCCTGAATGCGTCCGTGCTGCGACCATGACCGGTAAATACGCTCAGCCAAAAATGACATCAGCACCACAACGATTGTCACCTGAGGAATCTTTAACACCGATGTACCCGGCACCGCGTAGCTAAATGTCCAGTAATACGCCATCCAGCCGATTTCCGCAAACAGCAGACCCCATATGGCGCTCAAAAACACGATTTGCTGCTCTTCATGGCTGTACAAAAAATGCCTGGCAGCGCTATAGCCAATGATAAGCATGCCAAATACTACCAGTACGACTGGCCACTCATAGGATACCGAATAGAGCGCCGTGACACCGAACACAATGGCACAGAACGCCTGAGCCATCATGTGACGACGCTTGGACAGTGGCTTAAGGATAACCAGCCAGGCTGCGTAAATTAGCGCGAGCACAACCTGTGAAGCAAGTGATATCTGCGGCAGGTACATTAAGGTTACGATACTAATTCCAACGATAATATCAACCGTGTTAGCCTGTACGTTTGTCCACCAATATCGTGGTCGCACTGCGAGCACGCGCCACTTACTGAGTAGTACGAGCGCGACTGCAAGCGCGGGAGACTGAATAGTCTGAGAAAGAATAAATATAGCCGCCGCGAGACCGATATTGAGCACGTAGTACATGATTTCGCTATACAGCGATTTTCGCCGAACGATTTTCAAAAAATCTACCATAATACCTATCCAGTATACCTCTATTCGGCGTCGGCGCCAATTATCACTACAAAATCAGCCTCGGCTAAAACACTAAACGGTGCCTTGCCAACTGACGTTTTAGCCGCATACAACTCCTCTAGCTTGGCGCGAGTAAGCGGCATCCCCTCCTGCGTCGCTGCGTAGATAGTGTACGCGCCATATTCGTCCTCCGGTGCATTCCCCACAAACGTCACTGTAATACCCTGCTCCTCTAATGCGTCAGCCTCTTTCTGAGCAACTCCCGCCGCTGCGCCGCCATTGAGTACAGCTATCTTTGCACCTTCTTTCGTCAGAGGCGTTGCATAAATTGTGCTCTTGATGAATTTCCGTATGTCCGAATAGTCGTACGGACCCGCTACTGGATACACGGTGCTCTGATTGGCAATCATGCCGGTCGTGAGCAGACGGTTATCATCTTCATAGAAACTCAGCCGATGTATATCACTTTCTTGAATTTCCGCACCGAGCTTCATGATGGTCTGAAGTTCTTTCGGATCGATATTAGTACGTAGGTTATCTCCCATCGCATCCATCAAGCTCATTACTTTTGTGATATCGGTCAATGTACCCGTTGATGTGGCTTTATTTTTTAGCGCCATTAGTACCAACTGCTGGTTCTTTTCGCGGTCAAAGTTTGACCCTGATAGACCATAAGAGAGCGCCCCCATACCTCGTGCCTGAGAAAATGCCATCGCCTG
>CAZHRI010000018.1:0-3281 GCA_964534725.1 uncultured Candidatus Saccharibacteria bacterium | reverse complement strand
TCACTATCAACGTTGACTGTGATGCCCCCAACGGCACTCACGCCGTCACGAATAACAACAGTATTGACATGCACGACATACTGAATATCCATATTAAATATATTGCCTACGAGCTCTTTGGTTGCGTCCATTCTGGCAGTTTCCGCCTCTTGACTATCACCTTCATCTGCACACATATAAAACGCGTTAATCTTTCCTTCGTAGCCCGTAAAGCACGCCTGGTTATACTTCACCCACAAATCTCGCGGCACGCTAAACATATAGGCATCCTTTTTCTTTTGGTCGACACTGACAACCATCATCGAGTCAGTAAGCGTAGCGCCGTCTCTTCCTGCCATATCATCGGTTGACCCGAGTATAAGTACGTTGCTGCGGCCAAATTCATCCATTTTCAGCTCTTGTTGTTGGAATATCCCCATCAAATTTCCCTGAAACACCTTACTGCCGATCTGCCACGCCTTATAAACCAAAAAACCTACTACGAGCAGCAGTACCGCCCCAATAATAATGCTGGTAATTTTTGCGACTTTACGCTTGCCGCGTTTTTTCTTCTTTTTCTTATTAGCCTCCTTAACATCCGCATCAATCGCCATTAACGACTGACCGATGTCATGCTTGACGCCCTCGCCGCTAGTAATCTCTAGTTTGTCTGCCGCACTGTCACCGGTGTGCATTTCTATATTTGAACGCGCATCTTCGCGCATATGACCAACAGTCGTATCCGTCTTTTGCCAGCTACGCTCATTCAACAGCGACCGCTGGGGTCGCCGTGTAATAAAGCCGTCCATAGAAGTTTTTTGTTGCTTCACGTCTACTAATTATACGCTAGACCGGGCATAGATGTCACGCTTTTATTTTTAAGATGCTTGTGTCATAGTAGAACAGATGGAAGCGACCTTTTTAGACCGACATCCACAGCTCAAGGACTCACTCGGGCTGATTATCTTCGTGGTCGGCGTGATTGTCGGCACACTATTAATAAATGCCTTTGTATTTCGCAGTTTTAATGTCGAAGG
This sequence comes from uncultured Candidatus Saccharibacteria bacterium, assembly GCA_964534725.1. Taxonomy (GTDB): domain Bacteria; phylum Patescibacteriota; class Saccharimonadia; order Saccharimonadales; family Saccharimonadaceae; genus Nanosynbacter. Next base: position 2,265 of record CAZHRI010000018.1, on the reverse strand, counting down.
TCCGAGCATGGAGCCGACGATGCACACCGGTGACAGGCTCATCGTCAATCGCCTCCCGGTCACTATTTCTCAGCTACAAAACAAGCGCTACAACCCCGAGCGAGGACAGGTTATCGTCTTTAAGAACCCCAACTTCAATCCATCTGTTGGACATGAAGAATATGTCGTTAAGCGCGTGATTGCCTTTGCGGGCGAACGCGTCGTTGTGCGAGGCGGCAAAGTAACAGTCTATACTGCCGAACACCCTGCCGGGTTCGACCCCGACCCGACAATCAACCACGGTGAACCAGGTCAGCCAACCTCTGGCGACGTTGACACTACGGTGCCTGATGGAACTCTCTTTGTCATGGGTGACCACCGCGAAGGCAGCTTTTCGTGCGATTCACGCGACTGTATGGGCACCATTCCTGTGTTTGACGTCGTCGGACCCGTCAGCCTACGAATTTTCCCCTTTGATAAGTTTCGAACGTTCTAGCTTAGTAGCTTTTGTATACGCTCAAATTCAGCATCGTCCTTAAATGGAATGACGATTTTGCCTGCACCTCGACTGTTAGTGCGGATAGACACCGGGGTCTGGAGCCTATCGTTAAGCCGCCGCAAAGCCTGCTGGTGCGGCTGATTTTCGTCACTGGAATTACTCATCTCACCCTCAGTGCGCTTCTCTGCCTGCTTATGCAGCGTAATCCACTGCTCGATTCGACGCGTACTCCACTCTTCCTTCATCACTCGCTCGGCCAGCTGTTCGGCCACACCTTCATCGAGGCCAATCATTGGCCTTGCTTGGCCTTCACTCAACCTTCCCTGAAATACGGCTTCTTGTATGCGCTTCGGTAGCTTCAGTAGGCGTAGCGTATTGCTTACACCGCTGACAGACTTACCACCGACACGCGCACCTATCTGCTCAAGTGTCATGTTGAATTGGTCGCGGAGCTTAAGATACGCTGTCGCTGTTTCAATCGGGTTAAGGTCTCGACGCTGCAGGTTTTCGATAAGTGAAATCTCAAGACGATGCTGCCCCGTGAGTGTCCTCACGATCGCTGGAACGGTTGTAAGGCCCGCCATGGTCGCAGCTCGCCATCGCCGCTCACCCGCAACAATCATAAAGCCGCTTTTCTCAGGAGTCACTACAATTGGCTGCACTACTCCGTGCTCCTTGATAGACGCGGCAAGATCAGCCAGTGCCCTTTCATCAAAAAAGCGTCGTGGTTGATCTGGGTCGGGCTGAATACTACTCAAAGTAATTTCCTGGAGTTTGCTCACTTTGCCGTCCTGTGTTGCGGTTGGATCAAAAGTCTCGTCAATCAAATTAGTCGGAATGAGTGAATCAAAACCGCGCCCTAAGCCTTTTTTCATACTGATGCCCTTTCTATAATCTCTTTTGCAAGCGCCTTATAGGCTCGCGAGCCCTTTGAGAACCTATCGTACGCCCCGATTGGCAGCCCATGACTCGGTGCTTCAGCAAGCCGAATGTTGCGAGGAATAGTGGTCTGAAATACCTTATCTGGAAAATGCTTCTTGATCTCTTCGTACACCTGCCCCGACAGCGTAGTACGCGAGTCCATCATTGTCGGCAACACGCCAAGAAGCTCAAGGTTAGGGTTGAGGCCCTTGCGGACCAGCTTCATTGTTTCAAGGAGCTGACCTAGCCCTTCGAGCGCATAAAACTCTGCTTGGACCGGCAACAATACAAAGTCTGAGGCGATTAGCCCATTAACTGTCAGCAAACTGAGCGATGGCGGACTATCGATGATGATGTAGTCGAAATCTTTGTCGACACTCTCAATCGCCTGTTTTAGCCTGACGAACCTTCCTTCAACCTTTGCCAGCTCCACTTCAGTATTAGCTAAATGCGGCGTAGACACTACAAGCGACAAACACTTATACTCGGTTGCCTGGATTACATCCTTAAGCTCAGCCTGCTGCATCACAACCTCAGACACGGTGGTTGGGACCAATTGCTTATCGATTCCCAGGCCGCTCGTAGCATTGCCCTGTGGATCAAAGTCGATGAGCAGCGTTCGCTTGCCCGCTTTTGCCAAGAAATACGCTACGTTGACCGCTGTTGTTGTTTTGCCGACACCACCTTTTTGATTTGTCACTGCAATCGTAACTGCCACTAGCTCTCTGCCCTCGCTTTCATTGTCCTCATTGTACCATAAGCATACTAGGTTGTCTCTGGGGGCTTTCACATATTTTTGCCATAAAAAAACACCGGAGCGAGTACTCCGGTGCTTATGGTAATTACTTGATCGAAGCGACTTCGAT
>CAZHRI010000017.1:9705-11154 GCA_964534725.1 uncultured Candidatus Saccharibacteria bacterium | reverse complement strand
GCGGGTGTAGGTGCAGTGTACCCGCCCAAGGCCGGATACTCCGGCCCAACTCAGCCTGGTGCTGGATTGGGCGTATCGGGCGCCATGTTGTTGGCGCTCGTTCTGACGGCAGTCGTTGCCATCGTCAGGAAGAAGGTGATGAGCTGACTTACGCGGGCCTCTTGGTGTGCTACTTGCACACTAGGAGGCCCGCTTTTCAATTACAAAAATATTTGCTTTTACTTCACTTGAGCCTTGGAGCTAGAGAGAGTGGTATATTTAAGTCAAACCGTTTTACATAATACAAACTCTTTGATAACATAAGGGCAATGAGAAAAAAACAAAATAGACAACAAAGCCCTAAAGCTTCCCATAAGGGAAGTATTAGAAAGTTTACTAACAAAAAAATCATAGTTTCGGCTGTAATTATACTGCTCGTAGCGGCAATAGTGTCGGCTGGACTCTGGTGGTGGGGTAGTCGAGATGAAATGTCGGAGGCAGATATCAACCAGCAACTTGAGTCGCAAAACTTTGTTTTGGAGCGAAGTGAAGCTCAGCAAAGGGCCGACGACTTGAGCTCGGCAGTAATTATTGATGGTACCGAAGAGACTTTGGCGGAGTCAACTCAAGAGCTGGAGCGTCAAATTGAGCTTACTGACTCAGCTGAGGAAAAGGCAATATATCTTAGTGAGCTGATTAGTGTGTATCGATGGTGGGAAGATTATGATACTGCCCTTGAGTACGCTAAAAAACTAGAAGAGCTAGAGCGGTCTCACTTGAGCGCTGGTCTGATGGCAGGCGTATATCAAGACTCAGAAGAGTTTGCCGAAGCTGCTCGCTACTACCAGATAGCAGCAGATAGAAGTGAGCCAGCAAATAGTCCGCAGGAAGACGTGCCTTACAATAACTACATGATACTGAAGAAAGAGGTGGAGGCTGAGCTATGATGAAGAAGTTTTTCGCGGTAGCTGGACTGGTGCTCGCTGGGTCTTTAGCGGGCGGGATTCTTGGACCAGCTGAGGAGGCTGGGGCGGTAAGTGGAAGTTGTTATTTTGGCAGCACCGGGATATATGACATGAAAACCGGAACCTGCAAAACGAAAACTCAGTACGGAGATTATCTTATTAACGACGTACTGACGGGTAGGGACAAGTATGGCAATGGTTCTGCCATACCGAGCTCTGTTAATTCAAAAGCAGCGTTTATTAGCTTTATTCGGGGTAAGTTCAACTCGCCGTATGTTCAGGACAAGGTCGGCGCAGCGTTTATCATGCAAAGAATGCTAGGCTCTAGGTCCTGGCCAACTGCGGCTAGTATGAATGACTGGGAGGCTCGGATGAATCAAAGCACGGTTTCCTTTCAATCTCTATCTACCAGTGTAACTAGTAGCTCTTGGTATGACCCGGATATGCGAAATGTTTTTTTTGCCACACGACCCCCCACTGGTCGCGCAGTAATTCGAATTGTGCA
>CAZHRI010000017.1:6025-9605 GCA_964534725.1 uncultured Candidatus Saccharibacteria bacterium | reverse complement strand
TTATGCCAAAGACTAATGTGGTCGCCATCCAGTAATATTGCCGGCTCTTCTGGAGCATCGACCAAGGCATGTGTCCGCGTACCCCATAACTACGAACTCATCCCAGCGGTTGAGCCAAGTAGGTCAGACGGCAGTATTGTAGAGCCGGGAGATACTGTCGACGTGAATAGCCAGATAGAGAACCGTGGCTCAACTAAAAGCCGCAGTAGTCAATGGCGACTGGTAGAGGTTGTAGTCGGCCCAAGCTTGACTGTTCCTAATCCTGGAGGGGGCTCAAGTTTTCAGGTGCCATGCGCTTATCGTCCTGGTACGCCGGGTATTAGCTGCCAAGAGATTGCTGCTGGTACAGGAGTTTTCAACCCGAACATTACAGCGCTACCAACAGTGTCAGACCGCCAAATTGCTGACCTTCCGGTTGGCACTAAAGTCTGCTGGGGCTTGTCAGTTCAGGCTCGCAGTCACGACGACGACAGGTGGCAGCACTCAGGGCTACGATGCGTATCGGTTGGCAAAAAACCCAAAGTCCAATTCCTCGGCAGCGACGTCCGCTCCGGCAAGAGAGTCATAGCTGCTCCAACACAAATTAACTCTCGGTACTACGGATCTTGGGCCGAATACGCCATCCTCTCCGCCAATCAGGCAAACTCAGCCTCTGGAGCCGCCTTCTCAGGGCCATGGGACCAGGGCAGATCCTACGCCAATCCATCTAGATTCAATCGTCTAACTTTCGCCAACGTCAGCCCTCCCTACGGTCATTTCCCAACCTCGCGAACAGAATTGCCAGCACTGTTTAGCTCAGGTGGCAGCAGTCAGCCAGGCTCTACGGTTAATCCAGCTAGCCTAGCCAGCGGCACATACACATACAGCGCAGCCACCCTAGCAATCAACGGCGGTGAACTATCCAACCGAGTCATCATTCGCTCTACGGGCAATGTTACCATCAATGGCAACATAACCTACGCAGACGGCAGCCTAAGCAACTCAAACCTCCCTCAGCTAGTCATCATCGCTCGAAACATCCATATCGCCCAAGGCGTAACTGAAGTAAACGCCTGGCTAGTTGCATCAGGACCAGGAGGAGTAGTCAATACCTGCGGCACCACAAACAGCTACACGGGATTAAGCAGTAATCTCTGCAACGCCCAACTACGTATAAACGGTCCAGTCATCGCCCAGCGCTTATACCTAAGGCGCACCGCTGGTGGTGATACCGGTAGCAGAAACGCTCCAGCCGAAATACTCAACATGCGACCCGATGCCTACATCTGGGCCCAAAACTACGCCGGTGGATCAAGCTCTATTAAAACAATGCACATACGGGAGTTGCCGCCGCGGTTTTAGGCTAAAAGGGGCTGTTCAAAACTATGTTGCTTATGTATACTAGGAGATAATATGAAACTATCAAAAGGGTTGGGCGACTTCTTTGGGCTAGACATCGGAACGAATGCGGTCCGAGTCTTACAGCTTACTCGTTCGAATGACGGTTGGAACTTGGTTCATTACGGATATGCACCAGTAGACTCAAGGATAACGACCAGTGACTCAGCAGAGGCGAGACGCAAACTAGGCGAAGTCATTATGACCGCTATCGGCCAAAGCGGCATCAAGACGACCAATGTTGCAATTGGTCTGCCATCTAATAAGACGTTTACCACTATTATCGATGTACCAAAGGTGTCGGAGCAGGAGCTGCGGGCAACAATGAAGTATCAGATCGACCAGTACATACCTATGGCAATTGATGAGGCGAAGGTTGACTGGGCGTTGCTGGGCGATAGCCTGAAGGCACAGGGTCAATACGAAGTATTGCTCAGCAGTACGGCTAAGAGCTACGCCGAAGAGCGACTTGAGCTCGTCGAAGGGCTGGGTTTGAACGTAATCGCCGAAGAACCAGACCCTATTGCCATGGTGCGCTCGCTCATGCCAACGAGCAGTCAGGACGCTCGACTGATTCTTGATATGGGTGAGAACTCGACCGACCTTGCCGTTACCTACGGCGGCGCTCCACGGCTGGTGCGTACGGTGCCAACTGGCCTGCACTCGCTTGTGCGAGCTGCCGTCCAAAACTTGAACGTACAAGACACCCAGGCACGTCAGTTCATACTGAAGTTTGGCCTCGCGCCTGACCGTCTCGACGGTCAGGTACTCAGGGCAATCGATAGCGTGCTCGATAACTTTACTGCAGAGCTCGTAAAGTCAGTTAAGTTCTTCCAAACTCGCTACCCAAATCTGCCGGTGAGTGGTATATCGCTTTCAGGTTTTGGCGCGGTGATGCCGCAGATGGATGCGTATGTTTCGACAAAGACTGGTATTCCGGCAGCGCTCGCAGATCCATGGCAGCGAGTTAATATGTCACCGACCGACAAGCAGCAGCTAGCGCCAGTCGCGACTGAATTTGCGACAGCTGTGGGCCTCGCGCAGAGGGGTAATTCAGTATGATTGAAATCAACTTGATTCCTGATGTAAAGCGTGAGTATCTGCGAACCAGGGCCCTCCGTAATACCGTTATATCGATGTCGATATTGGTTGGTGTTGGTGTTGTTGGTCTTGCTGTGGTTCTTGCGATAGTGCTTGGCGGACAGCTCGTAACTGAGGCCTTGCAGGATAGGTCAATCAAGGATGAGGGAGCGAAGTTGACGGCCATTGAAGACCTAGACAAGACCGTGACGATTCAGCATCAGCTCAGTGTGATAGGGGAGCAACACGCGAGCAAGTCAATAAATTCACGACTATTTGACGTCATGTCAGCGATTAATCCACCAGCCCCCAATAATGTGACGATTGCCTCACTGAAGCTTAACCCCGAAGAGCAAACGATTACTATCGAGGGCTCTGCGGCAAATGGCTACACCGCGCTCGAAGTGCTCAAAAAGACTATCGGCAATACCTATGTGCAGGTTGCGCAAGAGGAAGAAGATATTCGTCTGGCGCTCGCACAAGATCTTACCGATGGAGATACGAGCTTTGGTGAGAATGCCGAGGGTAGGCGAGTACTGAGATTCTCGTTTAGCTTTATCTATCCAGGGGAACTATTTGCCGCGTCTGACGGAGCAGTCACAGTTGTCACTCCACAGGGACGGGTTGATGTGACGGATTCAAAGCTCGGCGTACCAGAGAGTCTCTTTAGTGAGCGAGCTGGCGATGTTGATGGGGGAGGTTCTGATGGCGAATAATAACGACGTCGCAATGCGCAAGCGTCAGCAAATAGATTCATCAAAGCGAACAATGTTTATCGCGGTTGCGATAGCAGCGTTTGCCTCTGGCATCGCGCTGGTTGTTGCGTTCTTCTTGGCACAGCAAATATGGTTTCACGGTACTGTGATAGCCGAAAAACAGTCGACACTCGACACTATTAATAAGAATCTTGTGATTATTGATGATCTTGAGGGTAACGTCAGGGCATTAAGCGCCAATGAGGCACTTAATTCTGCTAAGGTGAGCGACGAAAGCAGTGCGCTACAGGTAATTCTAGACGCCTTACCAGCTGAAGCGAACTCTGATGCGCTCGGTGCATCACTTCAGGTACGCTTCGCAGGTACCGTAGAGGGTCTGACCATCGAAAGTCTGTCAGTCGATACTA
>CAZHRI010000017.1:0-5925 GCA_964534725.1 uncultured Candidatus Saccharibacteria bacterium | reverse complement strand
TTTCGAATGAGCGTATCGGGTACCGCCGATGGACTCAAGGAGTTGCTCATGAAGTTTGAGCGATCAATCCGGGTCATCGAACTCACGTCAGTCGAGGTGCAGGCGGGTGGCCAGGGCCTCACGATGGATGTCGTTGGACGGGCCTACTATGAGCCAGCACAGACAGTTGAGCTAGAAACAAAGGTGGTGAAACCATGAAAAAAACCGACATTGCAATGATAATTTTGATTGCGGGAGTTGGTGTGTTGATAGCCTATTTCATCGCTGTAAACATACCGTTCCTCAAGGTCCCAGAGGACGGAGTAAAGGTGCAAACTGTGCGGACGCTCTCATCTGAAGTTACTCCGCCAGACGACAGCGTTTTCAACGCTGACGCCATCAATCCAACCGTTGAAGTAGTAGTAGGAAGCGGTGGCGCTAATTAGTAGCACACGGAAGGGGCTGCTATGGCGCTGTTGACCGACGATATACTCGAAAAACTACAAAAACTGTTAGTCGAAGAGGGGCTGATTGAGCAATCAGTTCTTGATGATGCCGCCACGCGCGCTGCCGCTAACGACAAGGCGCTATTCTCGCTACTTGCCGAAGAGAGTATCCTTGATACTGAGCTACTGACTCATGCCGTCGCGCAGGTGTCGGGTGTGCCCTATGTCAACCTGACTAATAGTTTTATTGACCAGGATGTCTTGAGCCTACTGCCGTCAGATATTGCTGAGCGCTTTATGGCTGTGCCTCTGGCCGAGGTGCAAAATCGTCTCGCCGTGGCGATGATTGATGCGAACAACGTACAAGCAGTCGACTACCTGTCCAATCGCATCCAGAGACCAATTAAGGTGTTTATGGCTTCGGACGCCAGTGTTCGGCACGTGCTCGGACAATATAAAACTGACTTGTCGTCAGTGAGCGTGGCTGCTGAGGCGTCACAACAGGAAGCTCAAGCTGAGTCAGCAAAAGATATTAAGACAATCGTGCAAGATTCGCCGATCTCAAGGGCGCTTAGTACGATATTAGAGTATGCGGTCAAAAGTAACGCCAGTGACGTACATATCGAGCCACTCGAGAGTGCGCTGAAGATTCGCTGTCGAGTTGATGGCGTGCTGCGAGAGATTATGCAGCTGCCCAAGAGCATCGAACCGGCGCTCGTCAGTCGTATCAAAATCTTGTCCAATCTAAAGATCGACGAACATCGTATCCCTCAGGATGGGCAGTTTGCTGTTGAGGTGGCGGGTAAGGAGGTTGACTTACGTATTGCGATTAGCCCCGTAGTATGGGGCGAGCAAGTGGTCATTCGACTACTCGATAAGTCGGGCAATTCCTTCAACCTAGAGGATATGGGCTATGCCGGACGCGCACTTCGGGCGATCCGAAAGGGTATCAAGAAGCCGAATGGAATGATTCTTACTTCTGGTCCAACTGGCTCCGGTAAGTCGACCAGTCTCTACGCCCTTATCAAGGAGATAAAGGATGACACAGTCAATATTGTGACGCTAGAAGACCCCGTCGAGTACAAGATTGATGGCGTGAACCAAATCCAGGTAAATTCCGAAGTTGGCCTGACATTCGCTTCCGGACTGAGGTCGATTTTGCGTCAAGACCCTGACATTGTTATGGTGGGTGAGATTCGTGATAGTGAAACCGCAAATCTAGCAGTGCAGGCCGCGCTGACGGGGCACTTGGTTTTCTCGACCCTACACACTAACTCGGCTGCCGGGGTGCTACCGCGATTGCTTGATATGGGGATTGAACCGTTTCTGATCGCCTCAACCGTCAATACAATCATTGGTCAGCGCTTGGTGCGACGGGTGTCGGCCAAACGTGATACGTATCAGTCTTCACCCCTCGAGACACAAACAATTCAAGGGACAATTGGTCACATTTTGCCAAAAACACAGGCTGACGTGGCGGCTATTTCTCAGGATCTCGGGTACAAAGACTTGCCACTTTCGGGCCAAAACGCTTATACTCTAGTTAAGGGTCGTGATACGCCACAAGCGCCGCGCGGATACAGCGGTCGAGCAGGACTCTACGAGGTGATGGATGTTAACGAGGAGATTCAAGGTCTAATCGTGAAACGCGCCACAAGTGCCGAAATTCAGCGATTGGCGATTGAGCAAGGAATGATCACCATGCGCCAAGACGGCTACCTCAAGGCGCTGGGTGGATTGACGACGCTAGAAGAGGTAAATCGTGTTGCAGCAGATACAGCATAAGGGAGGGAAGATATGAATCAAGGTCTACGAATAGAGATTTTACTCGAAGAAGTCGTCAAGAAGCGAGCGTCCGACCTTCATATTCAAGTTGGCTTACCGCCAATGCTACGCATTGATGGCGCGCTCGTTCCGGCGGCAGGTACGCAGCCACTTGACGAGGCTTCGGTAGAGCAACTGGTATTTCAGATACTGGACGAAGATCAGCGACAGATTCTTCTTAAGGACAAGGAGTTCGACTTTAGCTTTGCGTTCGGCAACCTTGGTCGTTTCCGTGTGAATGCGTTTCATGAGCGCGGTAACCTCGCCGCAGCACTTCGTTTGATTCCAAATGAGATCAAGTCAGCTACTGAGCTCGGCATGCCGCCTATAGTCAGCTCTTTTGCCGACTTTCCTCGGGGTCTCGTACTAGTGACAGGTCCGACCGGTTCCGGTAAGTCAACCACGCTTGCAGCACTTGTTGACAAAATTAATACCGAGAAGTCGCATCACATCATTACTATTGAAGATCCGATTGAGTTTACGCATAAGTCAAAGAAATCGGTCGTGGTGCAGCGTGAAGTCCACTATGATACGTATTCATTTTCTGCCGCGCTGCGCTCCAGTCTTCGACAGGATCCGGACGTTGTGCTGATTGGTGAGATGCGTGACCTTGAGACAATCTCAGCAGCCATCACTATTGCTGAGACCGGTCACTTGGTGTTTGCGACACTCCACACCAACTCAGCGGCGCAGTCGATTGACCGTATGATTGACGTGTTTCCGCCCCATCAGCAGCCTCAGATTAGGGCGCAGCTCTCAAACATCCTGATGGCAATCTGTTCACAGCGGCTCGTGCCGGCTATCGGCGGCGGTCGCGTAGTTGCGGCCGAAGTGTTGATTGCCAACCCGGCGGTTCGTAATATCATCCGCGAAGGTAAGAGCCACCAGCTCGATGCGGTGATTCAAACTGGGGCTGATCAGGGTATGCAAACGATGGATCGAACTCTAGCGAATCTGGTGCAGAGTGGCACCATCACCTATGACAATGCACGTGAATACGCAGTTGATCTAACGGAATTTGAAAGGCTGATGCGAGGATAATCCATGAATAAATATGCCTATGAGGCACGTGATAGTGCGAGTAACAAAATCGTCAAGTCGACGGTGCAGGCTGAGAGTGAGAGTGCCGCCGCAAAGCTCTTGACCGCCCAGGGGTTTGTGCCGCTTAAGATCGAACTCGAGGACGAAACCAAGAACTTCTTGCAGCGCTTGAGTGGACGCATCACCTCTAAGGATAAAATTGTCTTCACGCGCCAGTTAGCAACACTGATCGGCGCAGGACTTCCACTGGCGCAAAGTATGCGAACGGTCATTGATCAGACGGCCAACAAGCAGATGCAGCAGGTGATACAAGAGATTATTGGTGACATCGAGGGAGGTCGAGCACTTTCGGACTCGTTTGCGAAGCATCCGCAGGTATTTGACAAGGTGTTTATCGCGCTCGTGTCGGCCGGTGAGGCGTCGGGTACACTCGATGATGCGCTGCGTCGGATTGCTGCTCAGCAAGAGAAGGACGCGGCGATGATGCGCAAGATTAAAGGCGCGCTGACTTACCCTGTCATCGTTCTCGTGGTGATATTAATGGTGATAGGCTTTATGCTGATTGCGGTGGTACCACAGGTTAAGAACCTCTACGTCGACCTCAACAAGCAGCTACCCTGGATAACGCAGATTATGGTCAGCACGGCGGATTTCTTTATCGCGTTTTGGTGGCTGGTGCTTATTATTTTGGGTATTGGCGGGTACTTTTTGGCGCAGTACCTCAAAACCGAGCCCGGCACACGCAACTGGGACTTGTTTAAGCTGAACGTGCCATTATTTAAGGGCATGTTTCGGAAATTATACATGGCGCGGTTCACTCGAACTGGTCAAACATTGTTATCAACCGGAGTGGCGATGCTGGACATGCTACATATTACTTCAGGTGCGGTGAATAATGTGGTGATTAGCGAGGGCATCGAACGTGCGGCTGAGAAGGTAAAGGGCGGAAAGGCGCTCTCATCGTCACTCAAGAGTGAGGACTACTTCCTTGAGATGGTGCCGCAGATGATAAAGATTGGTGAGCAGTCCGGTAAAATCGATGAAATGATGGGCAAAAGCGCACAAATTTATGAAGATGAGTTGGATGAGGAGATCAAGACCATCTCCACGGCAATTGAGCCGATACTCATGGTGGTGCTTGCGATTGTCGCAGGCGGTATGGTGGGTGCTATTTTGTTCCCAATCTATAGTTTGGTCAACAGTGTCGGGCTATAGACAGAAAAAACTACCTAGTGTAGTATTAAGGTTAAGCGTTACACGCTCGTTATTAAAGTAAACAACTAAACCGCTACAAAGGTCATAGAAAGGTGGACATCCAATGACTACTCAACAGAAAAAAGGTTTTACAATCATCGAGGTTGTACTGGTGCTGGCGATTGCTGGCCTCATCTTCCTGATGGTATTTATTGCGCTACCCGCACTTCAGCGTGGACAGCGAGATACACAGCGACGTGAAGACGTGAGCACATTTATTAGTCAGCTAACTAGCTACGGTACAAACAATCGAGGTGGTGTGCCAGCCGAGACCGCTCTCGCTTCATTCAAGGCTAACTACCTGAAGTGGGCAGCTGATGATAGCGGTGAATTTAATGATCCAAAGACGGGTATAGGGTACATCATTAATTATGGAGACACCGTGCCAACGGTTGACGGCACCATGATGTATCGCAATAACCGTTTATGTAGCGGTGAGCAAATGACAACAACTGGCGCTACCGCGAGGTCGGCTGCAGTTATGGTCAAACTCGAAGGCAGCGGTGTATTCTGTCAAGATAACCAGTAGTAGACATGCATGAAAGAGAGCGGCTCTCAAGTAGGGCTGCTCTTTATTTTTCATAAACTATGCTACCATAAGGGCTATGGATATAGCCTTGGTTATTGCTGGTGGATTTCTCGGTATCGTGTTGGGTAGCTTTGCCGGTGCTCAAGTTTGGCGTCTGCGAGCGCGGCAGTTAGCATATGATAAAAAAGCTGGGGAAAAGGTTGACCCAAAAGAGTTCAAGCGCCTAAAGCCACTGCTGGGTAAAAAGGCTAAAGACGATCGATCGCGTTGCCTGTCGTGTGGTCACGCGCTGAGATGGTATGATTTACTGCCTATTGTCAGCTGGATTAGCCTTAGGGGGAAGTGTCGCTACTGTAAAAAGCCAATTGGCTGGTCGGAGATCCTGTTAGAAATAGGTCTAGGTAGCTTATTCGTTTTGTCATTTGTCTTTTGGCCAGGCTCGCTGGCGGAGCCACTGGAGATAGCTAAGCTCATTGTCTGGCTGGTTGCTCTGGTGGCCTTAGCGATAAACTTCGTCTACGATGCTCGGTGGATGCTCCTCGTGCCGGCGTTGAACTGGCTGCTAATTGGCTGCGGTATCGTATTTGGCATCATTACCGTGTTGCAGTCGCCAGATGTGATGAGTGCGACCTGGTCATTGCTCGGGGCGGTATTAATTCTTGGTGGGCTGTATGCCACGCTGTGGGTTGTTTCTCGTGGGCGTTGGGTTGGTGACGGAGATATGTACATTGGAACAGGGCTCGCACTATTCCTCGGAGACTGGAAGCTTGCGTTCGTGGCGCTATTTATGGCCAATGTGATTGGCACGCTGGTTGTTGCTCCGGGTCTTTTGTCGGGTAAGTTGGCTAGGGG
>CAZHRI010000016.1:0-11332 GCA_964534725.1 uncultured Candidatus Saccharibacteria bacterium | reverse complement strand
AACCATTGGCGGCACAAACTTGAGCCACATACTGACTAAGTTCTGGCGAACTAAGTCTGGTATCACAAGCAATAACTATCCCCTTAGACGGGGCAGCCTCATCAAATGACTGAGCATACTGACACAGCGCCTGGGCCGACTCGCCCATAGTAACTCGGTTGATACGATTTGAACCCACGCCGACAACACCTCTTCGCCCACCAGTACCAAATTCGATCACCTGGAAGAAGGCGTCTTCTAAGTCTTGCCACTGCTCAGCCTTTAGCATTTGCTCAAGCTCCTGGCGATACTCGGCATATTTCGACTCAGTTAGCCACTTGTTGATATTCTCGACTGCGCTAGTTGAGAGATGTTGCTCCATTGATTAATCCTCGCTATCAGTTACTAGTAGAAATGTATTCTTGCCCTTTTTGACTAGGCTAGTCTGGTGAATTGGCTGGTCTTCGCTGATCTTCTGGCCATTGATTGAAACGGCGCCAGAAGCAATTAGCCGCTTAGCTTCACCGTTTGAGGCAACAACCTCACTAACAACCAAAGCTTCAATCGTCCCAACGCCAGTGTTGACAGTTGGAATCTCGCGCGACAGTACCGTGATGTCATCGTCACTCAGAGAGCTGAAGTCACCACCGCCAAACAATACTTCAGTTACTCGCTCGACGGCTTCGCGTCGCCTCTCACCATGGACGATATCCGTCACCTCTCGTGCGAGTACTTTTTGTGCCGACCGCGCCCCTGGATTAATCGCATGATTTTCAGCAATCGCCTCTATCGTTGCTCGGTCAAGTGTGGTGTATATCTTGAGGTAGTCGACGACACCTGCATCGTCCGCGTTGAGCCAAAATTGGTAAAACTTGTAGACACTGGTTTTGTTCTCATCAAGCCAAATCGCCCCGCCTTCTGACTTGCCAAACTTACGGCCTGTCGCCTTATTGACAACAAGCGGCGTTGAATAAACATGCGACTCACCAGCCTCGAGTTTACGAATAAGGCTGACCCCGGTCGTTGAATTTCCCCACTGATCGGCCCCACAGAGCTGCAACGTCACTCCGTGCTCTCTGTATAAGTGCAAGAAATCGAACCCCTGGATAAGCGAATAACTAAACTCAGCATAGCTGATACCGCTTCCGCCCTCGCCGATACGTGACTGAACGAACTCACGGTCGAGCATCTGGGTCATGGACACGTGCTTGCCGACTTGATGAAGAAATTCGATGTAGTTAATGTGCTTGAACCAGTCGTGATTATCGACGACATGAAATTGTCTGTCGGAAAAAATTGTTCTGTACTGGCGCGCAATTGCCTGCTTATTGCGCACCACATCCTCAACCTTACGCACCTCACGTTCGTCTTTCTTGCCATCAGGATCGCCAATCATACCAGTGGCGCCACCGACCAGTAGGTACGCTTCGTGTCCATAATCAATAAATAATCGCACCATCATGGCGGCAGCCAGATTACCGATTGTCATACTGTCGGCACTGGGATCGACGCCAAAATAGAACTTTCTTGGCTGATTAATGTCGTCTAGCGAGGCGAAGGTCATTTGGTTGACAAAACCCCGCCACTGTAGCTCATCTGATAACTGCATAGTCACTCCTTCTTCATATAAGTATACACTACCGAATGCGGCCGAGGGCATAACCTTTTTTGGTGCTTGACTGTCCGTGTTTGGTGTATAATGAGAGTAATCTTGGGATCGGGCCTAACTACCCTTTACCCCTGAGGATATATTTTGCAAGCAATCTATGTTGCATGGTGTGTAACTAGTGTTATGGGAAGGAAATTGTGAAGAAGACTGCACGAAAAACCAAGCGCATGAGTGTGTATGCCAACCTGGCCCACAAGCGTAAGACGAAAAAAGATGTCTCCGCCCGTAAGCGAGCTGAGTATCTCGCAACACTGCCAAAACAGCCAGTTAAAAGGCTCTTATACCGGCTTCAACCAAAGCGTCTCGCGGCGTACTGGTTCTCAAAGCGCGGTCTATTTATGGCCTTAAAGATAGCCGGCGTAGCAATTCTTATTGGCATCATATTTGTGGGCGGACTATTTGCGTATTTTCGAAAAGATCTTGATAAGATCCGTCCAGGGGAAATTGCCAAGCGCGTTCAGACTACCGTTACAAAATATTATGACCGAAACGATAAACTCCTCTGGGAGGATAAGGGCACCGACAACTACAAGCTGGTGGTCGAGTCTGACCAGCTGAGTGAGCATCTCAAACACGCGACTGTTGCTATTGAGGACAAGGACTACTACAAGCATAACGGCATCAGCGTCTCTGGCTTGATGCGAGCCGCCATTAGCAATGCCGCTGGAGGACAGGTGCAGGGTGGTTCGACACTTACCCAACAGCTCGTCAAACAGGTATTCTTCGCTGAAGATGCGAGCAAACGCGGTCTCGATGGCATCCCTCGAAAAATCAAGGAGGTTATCCTGGCTATTGAGGTTGAGCGTATGTATAACAAGGATCAAATACTCACCCTTTATCTCAACGAGTCGCCGTACGGTGGCCGACGAAATGGTGCCGAATCCGCCGCTCAGACTTACTTCGCTAAAAACGCCAAAGATCTCACCGTGGCCGAAGCGGCACTCCTGGCTTCAATTCCACAAAATCCAAGTTACTTCAACCCATATAACACCGTCGGAAACGAAGCACTAATCGAGCGCCAGCATACCGTTATTGCTTATATGGCCGAGCAGGGATACATTACACAAAATGAAGCAGACGAGGCAAAAGCGTATCCGATTTTAGATAGTATTCGACCAGAGTCAGATCAGCTCAAGAACATTAAGGCCCCTCATTTTGTACTGATGGTGCGCTCACAGCTGGAACAAGAGCTTGGTAAGGCGGTAGTAGGTCGCGGTGGCCTAACCGTGAAGACAACGCTTGATCTCGATATCCAAAATAAGCTTGAAGCTGAAACGAAGTCGTTCTTTGACTCAGGTATTCCCGCTGCCTCGCAAATAAGCAATACAGCAGCCACGGTTGAGGACACTCAGACGGGACAACTCGTTGCAATGGTGGGCAGTCGCAGCTTTGACTATCCCGGATTCGGTCAAGACAACGCAGCCACGGCCTTTATTCAGCCAGGTTCAACAATCAAACCATTCGTCTACGCGCAACTCTTTAAGGACAAGGGTGAGGGTCAGCAAAACTACGGCAGCGGATCAGTGCTCCGTGATGAAAATATCGACAAGCTCTACGGCGCAAAACTGCGCAACTGGGATAATGCATTCATGGGAAACTTGACGATTCGCAGCTCGCTCGCCCTTTCGCGAAATATCCCAGCCGTAAAAGCAATGTACATTAGCGGGGTAGAGGACACCATAGCCGGCATTCGCGAGATGGGCAACACTGGTTACTGCGAGCCGGAAGAAACGTCCAGTGGCGGAGTATTCCTCTCTTCGGCGATTGGTGCATGCGGATCAAAAGAAACTGATCTCGTAAACGCGTATGGCACACTTTCTCGAATGGGTGTTCAAAAGCCAACCTCTACCATTCTCGAGGTTAAAAATAGCCAAGGCGAGGTACTTAAAAAGTGGAAGGACGAGAGCAAAGAAGTGCTTGATCCACAAATTGCCTACATCATAAACGACATCCTAGCCGACCAAGGCGCGTCATCTCGCCTTCATGGATTTGGTGCCACGGCTGTACCCGGTGTGCGTACAAGCGTAAAGACAGGTACGTCAGACAGAGACTCAAAGCCAAAAGACTTGTGGATTGCGTCATATAGCCCAGTACTTGCCATGGGGCTGTGGCTTGGTAACTCGGACACTAGTATCATTGGCAACGTCAACTCGGCGCTTGGTATGCCTATCGTGCGTGGAGTAATGGAGTATGCTCACAAAGAAGTGTACGCCAAGGATAGTCGTTGGAACGCAAACATGTGGTACACTCGGCCATCGGGCATTCAGCAAGTGGGTGGCGAACTGTACCCATCATGGTGGAATAAATCGCAAGGCCGAACCAACGCCAAGCTTACTTTCGACCGCGTGTCTAAAAAGAGAGCTATCGAATGTACGCCTGACGCTGCTCGTATCGAAATAGATGTAGTAAAATCAATCGACCCAATTACCAAGTCTGAGGTCTTCACCGCGCCTGACGGCTATGACGCGAGCAGAGAAGATGACGCGCACAGCTGTAGCGACAAGAAGCCTTCAATCGGAGAAATCTCTGGCACTGGCTCAAACGGCTCATACACCATAAAGTTCAACGTCCAAAAAGGTACGTTTGACCTTGCCACAGTCGACATACTACTTAACGGCAAATCCGTGAAGAGTGAGAGTATTGGCGGCTCAGGTGGAACGGTCACTGCAACCGTTACCGTCTCATCAAGCGGTACGCAGAATGTCACCGTCAACGTTCGCGACCAGGGGTATTATACGGTCTCTAGAAATGGGTCATTCAACGCTACCGGTAATAGCGAGGAGGGCAGCTGAAGAGACCCTCGCCGCAACCGCGGCAGAAGCTCTGACTAACCCCTAGGCGCGACCTACTCTTGACCGTTCACTAGACGTATCAGCTCAGCCTCGCGCTGGGCTGATGTTTTTGGTCGCTGCCTTTTTTGCTGCTGAGACTTTGAGGCAGTATCTTCCCCAATTTGCTTTGTGCGCGCGTCTGCACGCTGCTGAGAGGCAGCGACAGGCCTTGGCTTACGACCGCCACTTGGCTGTTTTGGAGCCGGTGCGGGCTGTTTCTGCGGCTGAGCAACAGACACATCCTGCTGAGTCAACTTTGCAAACATCATCTTACCAGCATCGGTCTGCAAGCTTCGAATAATTTCAACTTCTCGACTTTTCCCGATAAATCGCTTTCCTTGCTCTACCACTACCATCGTTCCGTCCGTAAGATAGCCTACGGCTTGATCGGACCCCTGCCCTTTTTGGGTTAACTCAATATTTAGTACGTCGCCTGGTAAATGCGCCATACGGAGCGACTTGGCAAGCTCATTGATATTGAGCACCTGCACGCCCTCTACTTGCGCTACCTTATTGAGGTTATAGTCGAGTGTTAAAATAGCACTATCCGTCTGCTTCGCAAGCGTAATAAGCTGCTCGTCGACGCCATTGCGGGTCCGATCACCATCTTGTAGCAGCGTAAATGACCCTCCTAGTGTGTCCTGAAGCTGTTTCACCACGTCCATACCGAGTCTCGCGCGTTCTCGCTTCGCATGGTCAGACCCGTCCGCCAGTAGCTGCAATTCAGCTAATACGCTCTTTGGCACAATGACCTGCCCGAGCAAGAATCCAGTCTTTGCAAGATCGATGACTCGTCCGTCCATTAGCACCGACGTATCGACTAGCATCGAGATTTGTTTTGTGTCATAGCGCTTTTTTGGCTTTGTGAGTATGTATATCTCCGCCATGATGCCCAGTAGTAGTGCGATAATTATAAGTTCTAGTGTTTTATCCATATTATTTCCTTTGTTCGTTATTGTAAGTATTCAATCAGTGCCTGTCGAAGGTCGCCAACTCCTCGAACAAACGCATCTTTGCCATGTGTATTTGGTCCAATAGCGTATGTAAACCCAAGTTTTTTGGCCTCTTTCACTCTAGTATGCCAGCCGCTCGCAGAGCGCACCTCCCCGCCGAGGCCAACTTCGCCAAAAACCACTGCTTCGTCGCTCAACTTCCTGCCAGCACTCGCGCTCGCAATAGCCATTGCGACCGCAAGGTCTGCAGCTGGATCGCTAAGCTTTAGTCCTCCAACGACATTCACGAAAATATCTTTGTCTGACAACTTAAGCTTTGTGCGTTTTTCAAGTACTGCGACCAGCAGATTAAGTCGATTGATGTCAAAGCCGCTCGCGGTACGCTTCGGATAGCCAAAACTAGTTGTATTGACCAATGCCTGAATCTCGACTAGCAGAGGACGAGCACCCTCAAGCGTCGCCAACACAATAGACCCATCAAGGTTTTGTCGTTCCGCAAGTAAACTCGCAGAAGGGTTAGCGACAATATGTAGCCCTTTATCCGACATTTCAAATATGGCTGCTTCGGTAGTTGAGCCATAGCGATTTTTCTGTGCGCGAACGATACGAAAACCGCCATATCGGTCGCCCTCAAAGTTTAAAACGACATCAACCAAGTGCTCAAGCACCTTTGGTCCGGCGATAGAGCCCTCTTTTGTGACATGCCCAACCAAGATTACAGCGGTGTCGGTAGACTTGGCGGCACGAATAATCACATTACTTGAATTGGTGATTTGGCTCACGGACCCGGGCGCAGAACTAATCTCTGCGAGCGAAAGCGTTTGAATGGAGTCAACGATCACAAGCTTATAGCGACCGGTGCGAATCGACGCAGCGATATCTTCAGCGCTATTGCTTGATGCGAGCTCGAGACCACCGCTACTCTTTGCACCGAGGCGCTCAGCCCGGAGTTTAATCTGGTGAACAGACTCCTCACCGCTCACATACAGCACACTATTCTCACCCCCCGTCGTGGCAGCGATTTGCGTTAACAGCGTACTTTTGCCGATACCTGGCTGACCAGCTACTAGCACCACGCCTCCAGGGAGAAATCCTCCACCAAGCACCGTATCGAGGTCAGGAACTCCCGTACCGATCCTATCGGCCACAACATCGCTTGATGCCTCGCCTAAACCCTGTGCGCTCAGCACCGTACCCGCGCCCGAGCTTCGGGCCACCGCCGAAGTGCCGCTTGCTTCGACTACTTGCTCAACTAGCGTATTCCATTCACCGCAGTTGTCACATCTACCCGACCACTTGGACGTAGCAGACCCACACTGCTGGCACACATACTGCGTCCTGGCCTTTGCCACTATTAATTCACCGCCTCGAGGCTATCAAGGGCGCTATTGAGTCGTTCCATCTGTCCACCAAGTGCTTGTAGTCGTTCCACATCTCTATTATACTCGTCAATCATTGCAACAATGCTATTTTGTCGCTGCACTAGTGCCTGTGATCGACTTTCGAGACTATCTCGTTGCTGATTAAATGACTGCTGGGACGAAAATCCACCGCTTTCAGCACGTCGATTGAAGGCAAGAATATCTTGATTGAGTTGCTGCATGTCCGCCTCGTAACTTCTGCGCATTCGATCTATCACATCAGCTCGGCGCTCAAGACTTTCGGATAGTGTCTTTGCTTCGCGCTCAATTTCTTCGAACTTTTGACTATATGAAGCGTGAAGTGCAACGGTCTGCTGTCGGTCGCTAAAGTAGGTGGCATAATACGCTTCAAGCTCTGCTCCAATATCGGTAAATTCTGTCGGAATAATTGAGTGGAGTTCATTTATTCTCGACCCTGGCTCATTACGCTCATAGTACCCCATGCGCTCTTCAAGTTTCGGTGTCTTGAGGCGCTGATACGCCGCCTCTAGCTGCCTGGTCAGTCTTTCAGTCTGCGCATCAGACAGGCGTGCGTATACCACATGGAGCATCTCATGCGCCGCCGTCACCTCCTTGATACCATCCAGCTCATCGCTGTCAATGTCATAAATATGTACTGAGTTACTGGACGGGTTATAGCACCCCAGAATTGGACTAGACTGCTCAGCACGCTGGCAATTTACATTGAACTCCTCGGCGCCAACGAGCGCAGGGTTAGCCGCATACAGGTAAAAAACACCAGTTTTAGATAGGCCACTGCGCGAAGCGACCTGCGCCATCTCAGAAGTCGGCTCGTATGACCAAAAGGCGAGTTGATCGGCTATATTTTGGCGAAACAGCACTCCTGCTGCCAACAGACCGACAGATAGAGTGAGCAGTATACCTGCCCCGACCCTACGACTGGCGGACATCAATAGACACCTGACCCTTCTTGGCTCGCGCCTCTAATACGTCACCCGGCTGACTTGAGCCTTCAATTAGCACGTCAGCCACCGCCCCAACAAGCTGCCGCTCAATCACTCGTCTTAACGGCCGGACTCCCAAGTGTTCATCATATCCCTCGGTAATCAGGTGTCGCTTGGCGCTCGGCATAATCTTTAATG
Organism: uncultured Candidatus Saccharibacteria bacterium; assembly: GCA_964534725.1. Lineage (GTDB taxonomy): Bacteria > Patescibacteriota > Saccharimonadia > Saccharimonadales > Saccharimonadaceae > Nanosynbacter. The sequence goes on along the minus strand of CAZHRI010000016.1, from coordinate 3,376 downwards.
CTCTTCCCTGGGCAGCCACTAGCGAAACCACTTCGCCCGCCATGATATCAAATATCTTGCCCACTACAGGCCTCGTCAGCGCCCTAAATGTCAATATGCCGTCAAATCGATTGAGCAGCTCTGGACGTAGCATTTGCTCAAGCTCACGCCTGGCTTCACGTGAATTGCGTCGGTGCAGATCATCCATGTGCTGCGACTGCTCTTGGCTAGTTGACTGAAAGCCTAGCTCTGCCTCGCGCACCATTTTTTCAGCGCCAACATTACTTGTCAAAATAATGATAGTTTGACGAAAACTGACGACCTTACCCTGGGCATCGGTGAGCTGCCCGTCTTCGAGTAGCTGCAGCAACAGGTTTAGCACATCAGGATGGGCTTTCTCAATTTCGTCAAACAATACGACACTATAGGGTCGACGTCGCACACTTTCGGTTAACTTACCTCCGTCATCATAGCCAACATAGCCCGCGGGCGCACCAACGAGCCGCGATGCCGTGTGCTTCTCGCTGAGCTCACTCATGTCAATCTTGATCAGCGCTTTTTCGCCACCAAAAACTTCATCAGCCAATACCCGTGCGAGCTCAGTCTTTCCGACTCCTGTTGGACCAAGAAAAATAAATGAGCCAAGGGGTCGAGATGCTGACGCAAGACCACTGCGAGCTCGTTTAATAGCTCGTGCTACTTCTGCGACTACCTCATCTTGACCGACAATGCGTTTCTTCAGTCGCTTCTCAAGCTGCGAAAGAGATTTCAGTTGATACTGGTCAATATGCGCTAACGGTATATCGGTCATCGCTGCCACAGCCCGACGGACATATCGTTCAGTCAGCTCAAACCGAGGCTCACTTGAGCTTTCAGCACCGGCCGCCTGTTGCTCAAGCTGCACCATCTGTACCTTAAGCATGGCTGCCTGTTCGTAGTTTTGTTCCTCTACTGCAATATCGATTTTTCGAGCTAGTTGCTTGATTTGTCGATCATACCGATGCTTCTTGGACGACATTGGCGCTTTTTCTGAGCGAAGTAACGCCGCCGCCTCATCGATGACATCGATAGCCTTATCTGGTAGCTGACGGTCGGTAATGTAGCGCTCCGCCAGCTCAACAGCCTGTCGCATTACATCATCAGCCAGCGTCACTCTGTGATGCTCTGCCAAGCGGCTACCAAGACCCCTTACCATCGCCACAGCCTCATCGACGGACGGCTCATTGACTGTGACAGTCTGGAATCGTCGCGTAAGGGCAGCGTCCTTCTCGATGTGCTTGCGATATTCATCAAAGGTCGTCGCACCAATCATTCGAATTTCACCACGTGCGAGTGCGGGCTTAACAATATTCGCCGCGTCCATCGACCCCTCTGCCGCGCCTGCACCAATCAGCACATGCAGTTCATCGATAAACACGATAATCTCTGGATGTTTCCTCAGCACGCCCAATACTTTCTGTAGTCGCTCCTCAAACTGACCACGGTATTTCGTACCGGCAATCATTGCCACCAAGTCAAGTTGCACTACTCGTTTACCGTGCAGGAATTCAGGCACTTTTCCATTGGTAATTCTTTGTGCAAGACCCTCCACAACAGCCGTCTTGCCTACGCCAGGTTCACCGATAAGTGCCGGGTTGTTCTTTCGTCGCCGGCCAAGAATGGTCACCATTCGATCGATCTCTTTCTCGCGTCCTATCACCGGGTCAAGTTCGCCATCGAGCGCCTTTCGAGTCAAATCAACACCGTACTTCTCTAGTACTCCCATATCCTTGGATGTCTTTGAGGTCGCCGGCTCAGCAAGCGACTCATATTGCTGTCGATCGAACATCTGCTCAAGGTCAGCGCGCAACGTACCAATGTCAACATTCATGTCGTGGAGCAAGCGAGTTGCCCTCGCGTCATCCTGCGACAAAATACTATATACAAGATGCTCTGTGCCAATGAACTCCTGACCAAACTCCGTCGCAAGCTGCCATGCGGTTCGAATTGTTTGCATGATCTCCTGAGAAATACCCTGGTCGGTCATGACCACCACAAACGAGCGCGGGGTTAAATCGAGCGCATTCTCGGCCCTCTCTAGCGTTACACCGCTATCCGCGAGCACTCGTGCGCCGAGTGATGAATTTTGCGCAAGAACTCCAAGCAATAGATGTTCGGTACCGACATACGGGCTGCCATTGCCATATGCAATAGCCCCAGCTCGTTCAAGACTTGCACGAGCGGTATCTGTCAGCTTATGTTCTAGTTCCGAAAAATCTTCTGGCATATTACTAGTATACAATCCTCCACCTAGTACTATCTACCCTCTTAGTATAATCAAAATTAGCACTCACGTCAAGCGAGTGCTAATTATGCGGAAGACCCGAATCTATTCGGCGACCTCTTCGACGACACTCATCAGACTGTCTTCGATATTCTTGCGAGGTTTTGACTCTGCCTTGACAGGAGTTTTTGCTTCAATATCGAGTTCGTAGCCGGTGAGTCGGCTCGCGAGGCGTACATTCTGTCCGGCACGGCCTATCGCGACAGACTGCTGGTCTTCGGCGACGTACACAGTCGCGCGCTTGGCGTCCTCGTCGACAGTCACACTCAGTACATCAGCAGGACTCATCGCACTGGCGATAAATGCCGCAGTGTCTTCTTCATATGGGATGATATCAATCTTTTCCATATCACCAATTTCGTTCATCACTGCTTGCACGCGCGTACCATGGCCGCCCACAAAGGTACCGACTGGGTCAATGCCAGGGAGCACTGATGCCACAGCAAGTTTTGTGCGTCGACCTGCCTCACGAGCAATCTTTTTGATTTCAACTGCACCAGTCTCCATCTCTGGAACCTCCTGGCTAAATAGGTGTCGGATGAACTCCTCGCTGCCACGCGACAGAATTAGCTGCGGACCACGACCTTCGCGCTCAATATCCTTGATAAGCACCTTGATGCGACGACCAACGCCATAATATTCGCCTTGGATCTGCTCGCTTTGCGGCATAATACCGACAGCCTTACCAAGTTCGATGCGGACGACTCGCGGTTCAACTCGCTGAACTGTACCGTTCACGACCGTACCAATCTTGTCTTCAAACTCAGCCAGCACCACCTCGCGCTCTGCCTCACGAAGACGCTGCAAGATGACTTGCTTCGCGGTCTGAGCAGCCACACGGCCAAATGCCGTCACTTCGTGAGATTCCTCGATAACGCCGCCAATCTCTGCGTCTTTCTTGATTTTCTTGGCATCCTCAAGTGAGATCTGCGTTACGTCATTCTCGATATCCTCTTCGTCAACGATATCCTGCACCACATAGACAGTAGCAGTGCCATCAACGATGTTGAGGGATGCGCGCACATTCTGCTCACGCTCACCGTTATCACGGCGCCATGCAGCCGCGATAGCCTG
>CAZHRI010000015.1:0-11343 GCA_964534725.1 uncultured Candidatus Saccharibacteria bacterium | reverse complement strand
ACAAAATGGGCTACAACGGTTACTTTTTGATCGTTCAGGACTTTATTAACTGGGGAAAAGACCGTGGGATTATTTTTGGACCAGGACGAGGCAGTGCTGCCGGATCAATCATCGCCTACGCGCTCAATATTACTGATTTAGACCCATTGAAATACGACCTGCTGTTTGAGCGATTTCTCAACCCAGATCGTATCTCGATGCCCGATATCGACATCGATATTCAAGACACTAGGCGCAATGAGGTGATTGAGTACTGCGCGAATAAGTATGGTGAAAATCGGGTAGCAAATATCTGTACGTTCGGTACGATGGCGGCTCGTGGTGCAGTGAGAGATGTGGCGCGAGTACTACAGGTGCCATATGGCGAAAGCGACCGCCTGGCAAAGCTAATCCCGCCGCCCGTTCAAGGCAGGCACATTCCACTGAAAGTATCGGTGGTCGAAGACCCGGATCTCAAGAGAGAATACGAGTCAAACCCTACAGCAAAAACAGTATTCGACTACGCGATTCGACTCGAGGGCACTATTCGCTCTCATGGTGTGCATGCAGCTGGTGTAGTGATTGCACCTGACGACCTTGTAAAGTACGTTCCGCTTGAGATGGCCCAAAAAGGAGTAGTTGCTACGCAATATCCGATGGGCCCTGTCGAAGAGCTTGGGCTGCTAAAAATGGACTTCCTGGGGCTTTCGAACTTGACGATTATAAATAACGCCCTGCGAATTATACGCAAAGTTCATGATACCGAGATTGATTTATCAAAGTTGCCACTCGACGACGAAGAGACATACAAGCTATTTCAGCGAGGCGATACGACTGGTGTATTCCAGCTAGAGTCTGCAGGGATGAAACGATACTTGCGCGAACTTCGTCCATCGGCTTTCGAAGACATTATTGCGATGGTGGCGCTCTATCGCCCGGGTCCTATGCAGTTTATTGACAGCTTTATTAAAAGAAAGCACGGCGAGGAAGAGATCACCTACCTTGATAAAGGGATGGAAAATTCACTAAAGAACACGTACGGTATTTTGGTATACCAAGAGCAGTTTATGCAGATCTCCAAGGAATGGTGCGGCTTTACGGGTGGCCAGGCGGACACGCTGCGTAAAGCGGTCGGTAAGAAAAAAATTGATCTCATGCGCAAAGTAAAAGTCGACTTCGTTGAAGGTGCAATCAAGACTAGCGGTGCCAAACGTGAGGTAGCTGAGAAGTTCTGGGATCAGCTCGAAGAGTTTGCGAATTATTGTTTTAATAAGTCCCATGCTGCGTGTTACGGACTGATTGCCTATTGGACGGCGTATCTGAAGGCGCATTATCCCGAGGCGTTTATGGCGGCCCTGATGACCAGTGACCGAGACGACACAGATCGACTTGCGATTGAAATATCAGAGTGTCAACACATGGGCATAGACGTATTGAGCCCTGACGTCAACGAATCATTTGTTGAGTTTGCGGTTGTTCCGGGCAAGAAGCAGATTCGCTTTGGAATGGCGGCAGTGAAGGGTGTCGGCGTGGGCGCAGTCGAAGAGGTATTGCGCGCACGCGAGGACGGCAAGTTTACAGGTGTTGAGGATTTTGCGAAACGAGTCTCAACCGCTAGGTTTACCAAAAAAGCGTGGGAGTCATTGGTGAAAACTGGAGCATTTGATACGTTTGGCGATAGGTCAGATATTTTGTTTAACCTTGAAACGCTTCAGGGGTTTGCGGCAAAAGTGCAAAAAGAGGCGGCCAGCGGACAGACGGACCTATTCGGTATGTTGGGCGACGAAGCGAAAGATATTCAGCCAACTATTCAGCTTGTGCCTGCTCCGACTAAACACCCCGAGAAAGAGCGCCTGATGTGGGAGAGAGATCTGCTCGGACTTTACATTTCATCGCACCCTCTTGACGGGTACGCGACCTATCTATCCGAGCAGACTCAGCCATTGACTCAGCTCGTACCAGAGTACGACAGTCGACAAATGACGGTGGGTGGTCTCATTTCAACCGTACGGACAATCGTAACTAAGAGTGGATCCAAGATGGCATTTGTAGGTCTCGAGGATAAGTTTGGTGATGGCGAGATTATTGTCTTTCCAAATTTATATGAACAGGTCGGCGCTCGACTTGTGCAAGACGCTATCGTCACGATTACCGGTAAAAACTCAGCTCGAGATCGTGACGGCAATCTTGGGAGTGAAAGTAAACTTATCGCCGATGATATCACATTAATTAGCGAAGAGGTGCTTAACGGCTACGAATCAACAGGCGGCAAGATAAATGCTCCGAAAGTGAGCAATAAAGTAAAGCAAGAGAAGCGCGCTGCGTTTAAGTCAAAAAAAGCGGCCGGCCCGAAGCCAGCGTCTGTCGCAGCCACAACATCCCCTGCCGTGTCGGTAGTTTCAGAAGGGCCATCACCGCAGCCAGAGCTACCAGCATCTCGCCTGTTTGTGCATATCAAAAATCCTGACGATCATACCATGCTTGTCTCTCTCAAGTCGGCGTGTAGCAAATACCCTGGTGTCACTGATGTGGTGCTCGTGCTTGGCGAGACAAACAAGTCAGCGATTCGATTACCTTTTCGAGTGGACGCAAGCGACACGCTACTGGGCGTGCTTGGCGATATGATCGGCCAAGAATGTATTGTACTCAAGTAGGGCTATTCTACGTGGCGCGAACAGTGAGGCTGTACAGCGCGATGCCTGCCGCGACAGATACATTGAGCGATTCTTTTTGACCGTACATGGGTATTTCGACGATGTGGTCTGCTTGCGCGAGAAGATCTGGCGTGATGCCGTTGACCTCTTCACCGAGCAATAGTGTAAAGGCTGGAGGCGGCATAACGTCGTGTAGCATCTGACTTGTCGGTGCCTGCTCCAGTGCAATGAGGGGCACGTCGGTTGCACGCAGCCATGTGTCTAGGTCGTCCACGTGTCGGAAAGGGACCATCGTTTCGGCGCCTAGCGCGGTTTTGTGTATTTGTAGGGTCAATTTCTCTCGGATGTGAGGCAGGCGTGGGTCGTCCGTTATTTCCGGATATGGTGTATAGCCGCTGAGGATAATTTCTTTCACTCCAAATCCTTCCGCGCTACGGAATATCGCCCCGACGTTATGAGTTGAGCGAATATTGTGCAGAATTAGGGTAATTTCAGGCATATTCTCTATTGTACCACTCGTTCTAGCGCAAGCTTTTTGATACAATGGAGAGCATGGATGAGGCCGCGATTCAGGCAAAGCGTCGAGATCAAGACGAAGAGGCAACACGAAAGCGTGCGGCGATTTTAGGTTTACAGTATCTTGACGCGCGGGAGTTCGAAAATGATATTCCGCTGGTTCGTGATATTCTGACAATCGATGAGATGTATCGTGGACGTCTTGTGCCCCTAGTGATCGATGAGGAGAGTCAGAGCTATCGTTTCGGCATCACCTCCCAAACTCCACAGTCACTGGTGTCTGAGATGGCGATGAGCTACAAGGACGCTGGCAAGACAACGCAATTTTTCTTGATATCAGGCACGGCGTTTCGAGCGCTGATGCTTCGATACGATCCACCTAAAAAGGTGATTTATGATGACATTGAGATCGCGCAGGCCGGCGATAGTGATACGCTAGCTGAGGTGAGCCGCACATTGGCGAGCGTGGGCAGCGATGAGGTCTTTACGTACCTCATTGAGCAGGCAGATAAACTTGGTGCGAGCGACATCCACGTGGAGAATACTCGAGACAGCATCCGCATTCGCATGCGCGTTGACGGCGCCTTGCACCCCGTAGCAGAGCTGTCCAAGGACCGCTATCGAGTTATTATGGCTGCGCTTGCTTCACGAGCAGGAATATCAACTGCCGCGAGGGAACCGCAGTCGGGACAGATACACCACGATATTCACAGAGACGGTGCATCGCATGTCCTCAACTTACGTATTGAAACGGTGCCGACACTGTTTGGGCAGGACGCAGTCATGCGTTTATTCAACTTTGACACTACTATGCTCAATCTTGATATGTTAAATATTGCTCCGGCTGAACGCCAGCGAATTGATGAGATCATTTCTCACCCGCGTGGTTTGGTGCTGATTGTTGGGCCAACTGGCTCCGGCAAGTCAACCACACTTTATAGCATACTCAATGCGCTCAATACTCCAGATAAAAAGATTATCACGCTCGAAGACCCTGTCGAAAATACTGTACCTGGTATTACGCAGATTCCGATTAATACCACTGAAGGACAGAAGTTCTCTGATGGACTACGAAGTGTGCTTCGGCTCGACCCAGACGTGGTGATGGTTGGTGAGATTCGCGATGACGAGACTGCAAAGACGGCCATTCAGGCCTCAATTACTGGCCACTTGGTCCTGGCGAGTTTCCACGCCAATTCAACCTCTGCCGCATTTAGCCGTATCATTGATATGATTGGTCAAAACCCAATATTCAGCTCTGCCGTAAGGCTACTCATCGCCCAACGGCTAGTGAGACGCCTATGGGATGAAAGCAAAGAGGCGTATGAGCCGGATGAGTCGACTAAGGTGTGGGTCAAGTCGGTGCTGCGTGACCTGCCTGAAGGTGTTGACGTGCCCGACACCGAGAATATGACGTTGTATCGACCAGTTGCCACGCCTGAGGCGCCATTTGGCTATAAGGGCCGTATGCCTATTATGGAGCAAATGGTCGTATCTGAAGATATCCAGAAGTTTTTGCGCGGTGACGTAGCCGATGTGCATACGGAGGCGATTGAGGCGACGGCGAAATCTCAGGGAATGGTCACGCTTTTGCAAGCAGGCGTGCTTGCGGCGCTACGCGGCGAGACCACGCTCGAAGAAATTAATCGCGTAATATAGTATATTGACAAACTCAGTAAAGTATGCTATTATGGTAGTATAAGGCACTATGTGCTAATTGATAACTCTGGCGATTGCCGGAACCAATCTCTCATCGAATACGCTAGGAATAACCTCATCGGCTGTTGGCGCCTCAACTAGACTCGCGATGACTTCGGCAGCAGCAATTTTGTGTTCATCGGTGATTTTGCTGACACTGTTGTCAAGTGCGCCCCGGAATATACCCGGGAAAGCGATAGCATTGTTGACTTGGTTTGGAAAATCGCTACGCCCAGTCGCGATGACAGCGACACCGGCGGCTTTCGCATCTTCGGGCATTATCTCTGGAGTTGGATTCGACAAGGCAAAAACGATTGGATCTGGAGCCATTTTTCGGACCATATCCTGAGTAAGCAGTCCAGGCTTAGAAACACCGATAAATATGTCTGCATTGGTAATTGCATCATCCAGCGACCCCGATTGCGATACGTCGAGATAGGGGAGTAAGGCTTTCTTTTCGTCGTTTAGGTCATCTCGAGAATCACCAATAATACCGCGTGAGTCAACCGCGACAATAGAGCCTACGCCGTAGCGATGGAGTAGCTTCATTATCGCAGTGCCGGCCGCACCGGCGCCAATAGTCACAACTTTGCAGTCCGCGAGATTTTTACCAGTTACCTTGGCGGCGTTGATTAGTCCCGACAGGACAACGATAGCTGTTCCGTGTTGGTCATCGTGAAACACTGGTATGTCGAGCTCATTTTTCAGTCGCTCTTCAACTTCAAAGCAAATAGGTGCCGCGATGTCTTCAAGGTTAATCGCGCCAAAACTTGGTGCGATTGCTTTGACTGTGGCTACGATGTCATCTGCAGAGTGTACATCGAGTACAATCGGTACGCTATCGATATCGGCGAAATGCTTGAATAGTAAAGCTTTGCCCTCCATAACCGGCATTGAGCCGCGTGGACCGATGTTACCAAGTCCAAGTACGGCCGAGCCGTCGGAAATTACAGCCACAAGATTATTGGTCCAGGTGTACTTGGGCATAAGCGACGCATCTTCGGCAATAGCCCGAGATACAGCAGCGACTCCGGGGGTGTAGTAGGCGCTAAGTTTGGTGCGGTCGAGCTCCGACTCGTCTCGTAGTCGGGTGGTGATTTTTCCTTTATATTTTTCATGCAGTTCAAGGGCGAGTTCATCGTAATTCATATATCTAGTATACAACAAAATCCATAGGTTCACCCCTTGTAAGATCGACCGTGACATGCTATAGTCGGTAATTGATTGTACGAGTAAAAAAGTTCATTATCCATTAGCGTGGAGCCGCAGTAGTACAGCTGCGTGGCCAGCTAGGCTTGGGTGAAGATATAAATCAGAGGTAATAGTATGAGTTTTGAGTTAATCAACAAGGTAAATCAAGCCCAGAAAAAACAAGCAGTTGTCGACGTACGTAGTGGTGACACAGTTCGTGTCTATCAGAAGATCAAGGAAGGCGCCAAGGAGCGTATCCAGATGTTCGAAGGTGTGGTGATCCGCACCGACAACAAAAAGTCTCACACATCACGCATCACCGTGCGCAAGATCGCATCAGGTGTCGGTGTGGAGAAGAGCTTCTTGCTTCACAGCCCACTCGTCGAAAAGGTCGAGGTTGTTCGTCGAGCTAAGGTTCGCCGTAACTTCCTTAGCTACCTTCGTGAGCGTGCTGGTAAGTCGGCTCGTCTCGTCGCTCGAGATTTTGACCGAGTAGCAGTGAACAACGTCCATGACGCAAAGGCGGAGGCAGAAGCCGAACGACTTAAGGAAGAAGCAGCACGGGCTGCTGCTGAGAAGCAGGCTGAGAAGGAAGCTGCCCAGGCAGAACTTGATGCGAAAGCTGCAGAAGTCGAAGCGGCACACAAGTCAAACGAAGTGTAGCCAGCTCAAAATCGCGCTTACCCCCTCATCGCGAGGGGGTTTTAGTTTACAATAGAGACATGATACTCGGGATAGATGAAGCTGGACGTGGTCCGTGGGCTGGGCCGCTGGTTGTTGGTGCGGTTGTGCTTGGAGATATTCAAATAGACGGCCTGACTGATAGTAAAAAGCTGACCAAAAAGAAACGCGAGCTACTCTATGAAGAGGTAACTTCTCACGCCAGAGCATGGGCGAGTGGCTGGGTGAGTGCGGCCGAACTTGACGAGATAGGCATGAGCCAAGCATTAAGGCTCGCGACTCGTCGTGCGGTTGAGCAAATCACCGTACCCTACTCAGAGATTATTATTGACGGAACGGTTAATTTTCTTGCCGATACTGGCAAAGGCGCGTATGTGACAACCATGGCAAAAGCGGATTTACTTATCTCGAGTGTGAGCGCCGCGAGTATTATTGCGAAGGTTGAGCGCGACCGTTATATGGGGGCACAGGATGAGCTGTATCCTGGGTATGAGTTCGGTGCCCATGCGGGCTATGGGACGCTTAAGCACCGCGAGGCAATTGAGCGACTCGGGGTTACGCCGCTGCATCGCCTGAGTTTTGCCCCACTCGCACGATATCGGTCTGCTGCGAGTGAAGATGCACCGACAGAAGACCCCATTACAACCAAAAAGATTGGTGACAGAGCGGAAGACGTAGTTGCGAGCTATCTCGAGACGCAGGGTCACATGGTACTCGCGAGGAACTGGAAAACTAAGTTTTGCGAGATTGATATTGTGTCGCGTCAAGGCGATGTTGTGTACTTTACCGAGGTGAAATATCGTAAGACCGCCGATCAAGGTGGCGGCATCGGGGCGATAACCCCGAAGAAGCTTCGCCAGATGCGGTTCGCCTCAGAGTTCTTTGTGCTTACGCATAAAATTTCGGATACCAACATGATGCTCGCGGCAGCCGACGTAGCCGGCGATGACTTTCATATAAATAGCTGGCTCACAGTCGAGTAAGTAAGTGGGCAATGAGAGGCCCCCGTATTGCTACGGGGGCAGTTCCTCCTCTCTACTAGGTGTCGAACACTGGACGGCAGTAGTCGGCCGACATGCCGTTTCCGTACATGATGACCTTTGAGTCCTCAGGCAGGTAGAGACTCAGGCGGTTGTTCTTGTCGGGCGCTGGCAGATTATCTAGGTTCGTTCTTGTCTCACCCTGCATGACGCGCAGTGAGTGGGCCGGTCCGAACTGTTCACCGAAGGTGAGGTTGACCAGCACCAAGGTAACTGGAGCGCCAGACTGACTGTCGTACCCCTGCATCGCATCAGCTGTATCGACAGTGATGTCGGCACATGGTGGTCGACTATCCGTCGAGCATCCCACGTTCAGGCTCATCGCGAAGCCCGCAGTGAGTAACAGCGCTATCTTTTTCATGCACATTCCGTTCTCTAGGAGGGGAAGGAATCTCTATATTACAATAAAAACTAGCAACTAGCAACAGTTCTCTTTTTGGTGAGCATAGACTATGTGTTGAGTAGGACTTGTTCGACTTCGTTCATATCGCGTTCGATCAGTTCGACTCGGCCGGCGATCTCACGGATACCCATGTCGATAGTGCGGGTGAGCGCTGGCTGGTTGAGCATTGGCGTAAAGAAGGCAGTGTACTCATCAAGTTCGTGACGTGTAATGAGGGCGTTGGCGGCATAGCGAACAAATTCATCATAACTTTTGTCTCCGCCAAATGTATCCTTTACCCAGCTCCAGTTGCTCTTGAGCCACTTCCAGGTTGTCTGGCGGGCGTCGCTATTGCGGATAAGGTAGATAAACCAGCGCGAAGCGTCTTGCGGACGGATTATCTTTGCGTCTTGTAGGCTGCCTAGGATGCGCTGAATGGTGTCGGGTGACTTAGTGCCAGTAAGTCCAAGTGCGATATCAAGCTTGAGGTCAGTCGAGGTTGTCGAGGTGTAGCAACCGAACAACCGGTCAATCATCTCAGGAGTTTCGAAATGTCGGACAGTAGCCGAGAGTACACTTGCGCGAATTTCTGGCGAAACCTCTTCAAACCCAAGGTCGAATCGCCGCTTGGCTTCTGTCAGGGTCGCGTCGTCTTCGCCGTAGAGCATAAGCCCAAGTGCTGTACTGCGCCGTTCTATGTCGTCGTCAGTTTCTCCTGCTACAGCGTCCCATCCGAGTGCTGCGTGGACAGGCGCAGCGATATCACGCGATATAGCCTTGAGGCGACGCTTGAGTTCTGGGTTTGACTCGGTAAATTTACGCAATTCACCGAGCGCCATCATGGCCATGCTGTATACTTTTTCATTTTGCTCGTTTTGAAATGCCCGTGCCAGCGGCAGAAGCTCGGCTGATGAGGTGACGCCTGCACGGGTTAGTAGCATTGTATCCTGAAGGAGACAAATCTTATCGAGCGTTGGCAGGGTGTTGTCTGCGACTTTCGCAAGTAAGGATTGGTAGCCAGCCGCGTCGTACTGGGTTACAAAGTGCGCACTGAGGTTTTGATTAAGTAGAACGTCACTTTGTGCGGGGAACGATTTTCTTCGCTCAGATAAGATGCCGTCAATCGTAGGTTGGTTTGCGAATAGTGGTATCGGCCAGAGCGTCTCATCATCTGCGTGTTCGCCGACAAAGAATCGTTGCTGATGAATGATTGTCTCGTCGCCTGTCTGCTGGACGCGTACGAGCGGAAGTCCTGGCTGTGATATCCATCTGTTCATGAGCTGAAGAATCGGCTGCCCGCTTGCAGTCTCAAGAGCCTGCCACAAATCATTGCCAATGGTATTTTGATAGGCAAATTGTTCAAAGTAGGCCTTTAGTCCCTCACGAAATGCGGTGTCGCCGATAAGCTCGCGAGCCATGCGGAGCAGGCGTCCACCTTTGGCGTAGACGATTGCGCCGTCAAATAACGCGCTTATTTCGTCGGGATGATTGACGTCGGTTTTGACTGACTGCACGCCATCAAGGCTGTCCCGTCTCAGCGCCGCAGTTACTTCATTGGTAGCAAAATCTTCCCACATCCGCCATTCGGGCTCAAGTGCGTCAATGGCGACGTATTCCATGAAATTGGCAAAGCTTTCATTGAGCCACAGGTCATTCCACCACTGCATTGTCACGAGGTTGCCGAACCATTGATGGCTGAGCTCATGCGCAATCACGGTTGCGATGAAACGTTTGGAGCTGATTGGTGTGTTGGCGGGGTCGGCAAGTAAGCAACTTTCGCGATATGTGATCAGGCCCCAGTTTTCCATGGCGCCCGATGAAAAGTCTGGGAGCGCAACGTGGTCAGACTTTGGTAGGGGGTAGTCGACGCCGAAATATCCTTCAAAAAAGTCAATTGACCTGGTGGCAATATCGAGTGCAAAATCCAGCGTCTCTGGTGGCTGAGCGGGGGTCGCCCAGATATTTACCTCAATACCACGTTTTGTGACTGCTGTTTTTTTGTGAAGCTCCCCGACGACAAAAGCGAGTAGGTAGCTGCTCATGCGCGGACTTCTGTCAAAAACGGTCACCAATTTGTCGTTCTCGATGCGCTGTTGTCGTATAGGCATATTGCCAAGAACGGTGATTCCTGGTGTGGTCGTGAGCGTCATGTCGTAGGTTGCCTTGGCGGCAGGTTCATCGATGCAGGGAAAGACCTCGCGCGCGTGATGGGACTCAAATTGGGTGGCAAACAGCTGCTTGTCGGTGCCTTCATGCTGGAAGTTGCATGGATAGAGTCCGTGCATGGCATCGGTAATTGCTCCAGAAAACACAGCAGTGATAATGTGCTTGCCTGGCACGAGGTCTGGGTGAGTGATATGAAGTTCGTCAAACTCGTCGAGGTGGAATGTGGCGGCTTTGCCATCAATCAGCACTGATTCAATGGTGAGGTCTTTGGAGTGAAGTGCGACAGTTGACTGGCCAGGTGTAAGCACTCCTGATATATCGACCACACCCCTAAACATTCGTTCGCGTGCCTGATGGAGATCAAGGCTCAGGCTGTAGTGTGTTGGCAAAAAAATAGTACTAAGTTGTCGGACTGTCTTCATGTATCTATTGTAGCAGGTCTCAGGGTGTGAGATTGCGGTAGGTACGATATACTAAGGGGTGATGAAACGTGCGTACGTTCGGCGTCAAATACTTGCGCTACTCATGGCGGCATTTGTAGCCTGCGTAGTATTTATTGCGCAGCAGGATCAATTTACTCCATCTTCTGTGCTCTCTGCCGAGCAAGAGCGTCAATATTTTGGTGAGCAGACGGCGCTTGAGGTATTGGGCTTGCTTGAGGTAAAAGGCCGGGCGCCAAAGACTGGCTACGAGCGGGCCCAATTTGGTGATGGTTGGACGCGAGAAGGTGGGTTGTGTGATATGCGTAATATCATTTTGGCGCGTGACTTGACCGATGTCGTCGTTGACAATCAGTGTCGTGTTCAGAGTGGTCAGCTGAACGATCCGTATACTGGTCAGATACTATTATTTCGACGAGGTGCGTCGACGAGTCAAGAGGTGCAGATTGATCATGTAGTTGCGCTGAGTGATGCGTGGCAGAAGGGCGCGCAGCAGCTGAGCCGTGAACAGCGAGTTGCGCTTTCTAACGATCCGCTTAATCTGCTCGCAGTGGATGGCGCCGCCAATCAGCAAAAAGGTGACGGTGATGCCGCCA
>CAZHRI010000014.1:0-11458 GCA_964534725.1 uncultured Candidatus Saccharibacteria bacterium | reverse complement strand
ACACTGGCCAGCCCATGCCGCGTGTTTCGAGTAGGCGCTGGATTTTGTCAGTAAAATTGCTCAGCAGTACTTTTTGCTCAGCTGTAATACGTCGTGAGTAAAGGCGCTTCGTTATAAAGCGCGCAATAGCCCATGCTCCAAGTCCGATGAGCAAAAATGGTACGTATACAATAAGGAGCAGCCACCACCAGTCGCTAAAGAAGTAGGCGAGTGCCCATATCACTGCGAAAATGATTGCCAATACTCCGCCACCAATAAGTGCCGCCAGCCGAATTGCTCGCTGGCCAACAGCTGCGCTCACGGCTCTCAGGACGTCAATCTTTGATTTCATAAAGTCTCCTTATACCTCGAGAGGTTCTTGTAGTCTAATGTAGCGACTATTGGGTACTTGTGCAGAGATGATTCGATCTACGACCGCCTTACCGGTATCAGATAAAATAGCATCGTGGGTGGGGAATATGAGGCCGGCATCTATTAGCCTAGCGAAGTCGATAACTTCTGCAATCTTTAGCCATGGTGCACTGACGGGTAACGCAAGCGTGGAGACGGCTTTTCCCGGAGCGACAAAGGAATCTCCAGGATAGTACAGGCTTTCATCAATCAGCAGGCCAATATTCGCGATGACAGGAATGTCTGCATGAATCACTGCATGCTCACTGCCAAATATCTCCAACTTAAAGGGATTAACATCGACGCTCTCGCCGGCAGCAATAGTCTGAGTTGGCAGATCACTGCTCAGTTGCTCGATAACTGACATATGTGCATAGATGGTTGCTTGAGGGTTGCGTGCAACGAACGCTTCGAGCGCTGATGTGTCAACGTGGTCAGGATGTCCGTGTGTAATGACGATACCGACAATATCTTCTAGGTGCACTAGGTCTCGAGTCCATTCTCCGGGATCAACAATAAGTATTTTTCCTTCTTTTTCAAGTGTGAAACACGCGTGCTCGTACTTAGTAAGTTTCATGTAACCCAGTATACTAAATCCATGTAAGTCGTTCAATTTCAACCTCTCCTTCTCTAAAAAAGGGGCATGAGATGTGTCGAGGTTGATCTACTTAGCAATGTACTGGCTGAAAGCTTGTCGAGCCTTGGTTACTTTTGGACTAATGACTACTGAACAGTAGGGGTTGGTGGGATTGTTACTAAAGTAGTCATGGTGCTCAGGCTCAGCTTCGTAAAACTGCCTCAGTGGTTCGACAGTGGTAACAATTGGCTTGTCCCAGTTATTTTGAGCACGAATGACTGCCTGCTCGAATGACTGTTTTTGCGCTTCGTCTGCATAGAACATCGCACTTCTATACTGCGGGCCAATGTCTGCGCCCTGCTGGTTAGGGCTGGTTGGGTCGTGAATCAAGAAAAATATATCAAGCAGTACCTCACGAGGTAGCACCTGCTCATCAAAGGATACTTGCACTGCTTCTGCGTGTGCGGTGGTGCCCGTTGCAACCTGAGAGTAATGAGCTGTCTCGGCTGAGCCACCAGTATATCCCGGTAGGGCCGAAACAACACCCTTGAGTCGCACAAACACAGCCTCGAGGCACCAAAAGCAACCACCGGCGAGAACGTATGTTGTGTGAGTCATGGCAACCTCCTATGCTTTAGGTTGGTTCTTGCGCTGTTCGAGAAAGACAGTAATAAGCCAGACGATAAAAATAATCGCAGCGACATAGAGCAGCCCGTTGATCAGCCAAGCAGCCAATCGAAAGATTAGGCCAAGTAGCCACACGCCAACAACAACGCACGCAATGATGAAGATGAGTCGAGATAGTTTCATATGGTTAGTATACTAAATCTATGAACAGAGAACAATTTCAGCGGCTCATTCGCCAGAAAGGTATCGAGCTCTACCGGGACATGCCGTGGCGACTCGATACACGGCCTTACTATGTTCTTGTCAGCGAGCTCATGTTGCAGCAAACGCAGGTGGGCCGGGTCATTCCCAAGTTCGAGCAGTTCATCGCTGTCTTTCCTGACGAAGTAGCGCTTGCACGGGCGAGTCTTGCTGAGGTGCTCGTGGTATGGCAGGGGCTGGGGTATAACCGTCGGGCCCAATTTCTTTGGCGAGCTGCCCGCATGATCGTTGATGAATTTTGTGGTCGTTTTCCGAACAGCGATGCAGACTTACTGAGGCTACCGGGTGTAGGAAAGAACACCGCTGGAGCGATTGCTGCCTACGCGTATAATCGGCCAAGTGTGTTTATCGAAACAAATGTGCGAACGGTCTACCTCCACCATCTCTTTGCTGATGCTGACGCAGTAACTGATGCGGATATTATGCAGGAGCTCTTGGCTACACTGGACCGCACGCACCCGCGGAAGTTTTACTGGGCGCTGATGGACTACGGTACATACCTGAAATCTCAAGGCATAAAAGCTCATGTGCGCTCCAGGCACTATCGCATCCAGCCACCACTCGAGGGTAGTGTGCGTCAAGTTCGCGGACAAATCATCAAAGTTTTGGCCAAGCACGGTGCTCTACAGGACGAGCAGCTACGCAATTTGGTTGCTGCAGACGAGCGCTATCCAGCTGCTCTTGCAGGGCTCGAGCGGGACAATATCGTCTCCGTTCAGGCGGGGCGGGTAACTATCGTCGAAGCGCCGTTTATTGACAAAACGTAAAGCTTATGATACGATGATAATTAGTTGAATATTTCAACACAAACACCAACCGCACAAAACTATATAAAATTGATGCTGACCATCAAACGCGGTATAATAGAAGAGCAGAGTTGCTCACCAAATAAAGAAAGGAGCAGTTATGCAAGATATGCAGACGGTAATCGTTCTCCTATCAGTTATTGTGGGATTACTATCAATAGTAATTCTGGCACTACTAGGGGTACTTATCGCTCTTCTCACAAAGCTTCGCCAAGTCGCCAAGCGCGTCGACGAAGTAACAACAAATATTGCCAAGGCCACTGAGTGGCTATCTCCATCAAAGTTATTTGGTGAAATAGCAAGTTTGTTTAAGCGAAAGTAATAAAAGGAGGATTTTTATGAAAAAGCTAATAGCAGTTATCGGTGCAGTTGCAGCAGGATTTGCAGCAGGAATTTTGACCGCACCAAAGAGCGGTAAAGAAACTCGTGAAGATTTAAAGAAGAAGGCCGAGTCATATAAGGGCGAAGCTGAAAAGCGTGCCGGTCAGGCAAAACTGGCAGCTAAGGATAGCGTTGACGCTATCGTCTCTGGTGCCAAGAGGGTTGGCGACACTGCCAGTGAAACAGCCAAAGAAGTCAAGGGCAACGTCGAAAAGCGATTTAAGTAAATCAGCTCGATTGATGCCAAAAACCTCCCCTGTGTTTAGGGGAGGTTTTTATGTGACACTGCTCGAGCGCCGATATTTGACGCTGGGCCCATTTCACGCGATAATAGAAGAGATGAAACGATTTTTTTATCTCGGCATTGGACTTACTGCGCTCGTCAGCTTAGCGGTCCAGCCGCAAGTTCTGGCACAGGAGATGCTTCAGTCAACAGGTGACACGCCAGTTGATCGTTTGCAGGCAAACTGTGATGCAATCCAGGGTGTGCTTCGACGCCTCCACACCAATGATTCACTGCTAAGGGTTAATATCGGACAAACCTATAACGGTATATCGGCTCGATTGATGGCGCGTCTCAATAGCCGTCTCGCGCTCAATCGAATCGACAGCGCAAAGTTTGTTGAAATTTCATCAAAATTTGACCAGCAGCGCAACGAATTTGGTACTAGCTACAGCGAGTATGAATCTGCACTGTCGGCACTGATAAAGATTGACTGTAAAGCCAAGCCAACCGAGTTTTACGCAGCACTACTGATGGCGCGTGATGAACGGGCTCAATTGTATACAGCGGTGAAGTCGATGAACGACAGCGTGCGCGAGTACCAGGTAGCCGTAGAAGAGCTGCAGCAGTCGTTCCTGGGAGAGACAGATGCGTGAGCGTATTAAGCAGTGGGTAATGCGCTACCGCCTGCCTGCATTTCTTATCGGTGTGATTAGCCTTGCAATTGTACTGGTGATGATCTCAATGAGCGTGTATTATGTCTCGGGTGCCTATCAGCTTGATCTTAGCCGACCAGAGTACAAGTCAGTACGCTCGCAAATCGAGTCTGCGCCAAAGGCCAAAGATGTGTTTGAGGCACAGGGTGAGGTTAATGGTGATGTGCTCGATGCGTTCATGAAGTACTATGAGGAAGAGGCGCGCAAGGTAATTGAAGCGGATGCGTTCTCTGGTGATGTGCTCAGTAATGAGCAGCTAGGTATCTAGGCGATTTATTTATCGAGCTTTGGCGTTGGTAGGGTAAGTATGGCGATACCTGCTTTATCAAACGCTTTCACAAGTCGACTGCGCATTTCGGCAGTAACCGACCACTGATCAGACGGCATTGTTTTTCCGGACACCGTGAGCTCAATCTGCTTCTCGGTAATTTGTCCAACGGCGGTAAACTTCGGTGCATCAAGGATTTTCTTTTTCCACGCTGGTTCGCCTGCTAGTTGTTCACCGGTTTTATTGATAATATCAGTCACCCTGTCGATATTCGTCTCAGGACTGACTTCGATAGTGAAGCGCGCAATGCTATAGCCCATAGTCTTGTTGATAACACGCTGAATCGTACCATTGGGGATGTAGTGGACATTGCCGTCGAGGTCGCGAATCACCGTCGACCTGGTGCCAACGCGCTCTACAGTCCCCGCAGAACCCATAATATCGACTACATCACCTACACGATATTGATTTTCTGCGATGATAAACACGCCAGAAAGAAAGTCTTTGACGAGTGACTGCGAGCCAAAACCAATTGCGACGCCAATGATGCCGGCGCTCGCAAACAGCGGCGACAAATCAAACCCAAATAGCTTATTGGCAATCATCGCCATCACGTAGGCGACCATGACAATGCGCCAAAAACTCTTGGCGAGTTCAACCAGTGTGGCCTCGCGCTTTTCCATATCTTTACGGTGCCAGGCTCGGTGCTTAGCGGTGTTGCGGATGATGTGACGAATGCCTTGAGTGATGAGCAGTCGGCCCACATAATAAACCACGATAGAGCCAATGATAATACTCACGAGATTTATAGCCTGATCACTTACAAGCCATCCCATGCCGCGATCGACGAGCCATTCGTCGGCGCGTGTCATATTGAGTATCTGTTCAATAATCCCATCCATTTATCTTATTGTACTACGAGGCGAATGAAACGCGAACTTGTTGTATTATGGATAGCAGTGAATCAGGTCGACCCCAGTCAGTTCATTATCACTCGTAAGCGAAAAAAGTATAAGTTCGCTAAGTTTGCCAATGCACAAAATTGCTTCGAGTTTGATGAGTGGCGGCAGCGAGACGAGCGCGAGCGTGCTCATATCGATGTAGTAGAAATAGGCGCTGGTACTGGACTGTTTGTCGTCGAGTTGGCCGCTCGGCATCCAGGCCGGAGGTTTGTGGCGGTGGACGTCAAGGCCGACCGACTGCAAAAAGGTGCCTACGCGGCTCTCGAAAGAGGTCTCGACAATGTCTATTTTGTTCGAGCTCGAGCCGACCAAGCCGAGGAGCTCTTTGCGCCTGGGTCGCTATCTGCAATCTGGCTTACTTTTTCGGATCCATTTCCAAAACCACGCTCTGCTGGTCGGCGGATGACCCATCCGACATTTCTGAGGCGCTACGCAGTGCTCCTAGGGGAGGGCGGTTCTTTACGCATCAAACACGACAATCTCGATTTTTTTCAGTGGTCGCTCGAACAATTGGTGACTGAGCGGTGGCGAATTGATGAGTTGACTTTTGATTTACACGAATCGGAGCTCGCTGATGAGTACAAAATTCTGACAACGTATGAGCAGCGCTGGCTGGAAGAGGGGAGAAACACTTACCTCGCTTCTGCGCGGAAATTATAGGGCATCACCGAGTGAAAAATGTGCAACAATGCACCTCATAGCTGAGTCGTCTTGCGGCGAAAGATCAACGAGCGATAGTTGGTCGAAAGTGATAGGACTACCGGGTATAGCCGCACCAAAGAGTGCGTGCTTGGTTATGTGTGGGTTGAACTGCTCGCGTAGAAATGTTGGCTTTTTAAACTCGGCGCCAGATTGTTCGAGTGTGTCAACGACGACATTATGCATAGATAGGAGCGGCTCGGTGGGGGCGAGCAGTGATACTGATATAGAGCGGTCATCAACAGCGAACTCGGACTCTCCGATTACGGGCACGTCAAAGGGCGCTATTGCCTCTAGACCCTTGCGTAGCTGTGTAGTTAACAATGCAGCGCGTACGGTGAATACCCCAGCCATCGTTACGTGAAGCGGCCACGCTTCCTTATGAAATCTTTCATTTATTGACTGCGCTTCAACAAATTGGCCAAGCCAGTATTTCTTTGGCGAGTCACTATGCTCAAAATTATTTATAGAACGTTTATCTTTCACTTAGTGATTTTCCTTTCGCTGCATTATTTAATCTGTAAAATAACAATATACTCTTGTTAAACTACGTTCTAGTGAGTATAATTTGAGTCAAATATGATTGAGCAATTGACGCTAGAGCACCACATCCAAAAGTCAATCATGGAAGTGTTGATGCATCATCAATTCGCACGGTTTAGTGACATGCGACCTAAGGGGGTGGACACAAATCTCTACACGTATCACCTGAAACTACTCCAAAAACGTGGCTTTGTGGCGAAAGCAGTAGAGGGTTACACCTTGGGCCGTCTCGGTGTAGTGTATGTGGATAGATTTAGCGAATTGGACCAGGAGCGTTGGCAGCCAAAAATTATTACTATGCATGTAATTCAGAATTCTGATGGGGATGTGTTGCTCTATCAGCGGGATAGGCAGCCGTTTACGCATCAGATGACTCTCGTCTATGGCAGAGTTCGACTGAGTGATGCGTCGATCGAAGCGGCGGCACAGCGTGTGGCGCGTGAAAAGCTGGGTCTTGAGGGTCAAGACATGATTCGCGCTGGCGACTGCTACATACGCGTTCACGATGCCGGGGAGGTGATGATGAGCACGCTCGCCCATGTATTTTATTATCTCAACGATACGATTGTTGCTGATGGGCGCCTCGAATGGGTCCGCCCGCACAAACTCGAGCAATATGAGTTGGCGCCTGGGGTCAACGAGATTATTTCCCGAACGTTTTTTAGGGACCCATACTTTTTTGAAGAATACAACGTAGAATTAAGAAAGACATGAGTCAGTTTGTCGGCTAGTATTCGCCCGGGTCTGATTCGAGCTGGTCTCTCGCCCAGCCATCAATTGACCCTGCTCCCATGCAGAGCACCAGGTGACCGTTTGCAAGGTGTTGCTGAATATCGGTCCATAGCTCCGAATTAAGGTCAGCTAGGGTCACCCTAGAGGCGTCCAGATGCGTTGTTAACTCGACTGGAGTAAGGACCGCGAGATCTTTATTTTCGCGGCTTTGATACGTTGGCAGCCAGTATATTTGTTGCGCACCCGCAAAGGCCGTCTCGGTGTATAGGTGACGAATTTCGTGCTGACGAACATTTTGGTGCGGTTGATAGACGAGTACAACATGGTCTGATAGCTCTCGCGCCATTTGTAGCGTGGCGGTGATTTCTGCTGGATGGTGACCGTAGTCGCTATAGAGGTGATCGGTGAGTTTTTCGAAACGTCGGTTAGTGCCGGGGAAAGAGTTGATTGCATCGACAATCTCATGTGTGTCACGGCGCGTGATTTGACCGAGTGCCTGCTGTACTAAAAATGCGTTATGCCTCGTATGGTCGCCGGGCAGCGTGATGTGCGACAGGTTCATCAACTCGTCGAACGCCTGATAGGTGGCCGCAATATCAGGGTGCTTCAGATAACGCAGATCTTTCTCCCACAGCAGCGAGCTGGTCGATTGACCTAAAAAATCCACAAATGCCTGTGAATAGGCCTCGCGGGTTGGATAAGTGTCTGGGTGGTCATAGTCGAGCGCTGTAATGAGGCTGAGGTGGGGCTGAAAATGTAAAAAATTACGGTCAAACTCGTCGCATTCATAGACGAAATATTCACTGCGCGCGTCAAAATAGCCACTCGGTCCCCACGACAATGTTGTGCCAACCGAATAGCTTACTGGCAGACCTAGCTGTTTCATTGCCCAGACCATCATGCCAGTGGTCGAGGTCTTTCCGTGTGTGCCTGCGACGGCAATGAGCTTCATTTGTCTGTCTTCGATAACGCGAGCGAGTAACTCATCTCGTTTGCCGGTGCGAATGCCAAGCTCGTATGCTGCGAGGAGCTCTGGGTGGTCGGCAGATAGGGCAGCGGTGTGGATATACCAGTCGATCGGTGTGGCTTGGTGTTGTGTGCGCAAAAAATCGCCTGATTGGTCGTATGATACTGCTACGCCACGCGCCTCGAGTTCTTGCGTCATCAGCCCTTCGGTCATGTCCGAGCCGACGATTTCGTAGCCAGCATCGAGTGCGATCTCTGCGAGCGGGCCGATGCCTACACCGCCAATACCAGAAAAGTATATCCTCATATCCCTATTGTACAACATTTTTCTATAAAGCTATTGCTTTTATGTCAATTTTGTGTTATATTGAAAGTATAGTTCAAAAAACACAAAAATATGATAAAAACATTCTTTAGAAACATCTACACATATAGGCACTTTTGGCGAAAGGCTACTTTCTCTGAAGTTGCAGAGCTGTACGCCGCGAGGGTGATGCGCACTATAGCCATCAATGTTGGTGCGGCATTCATGTCAGTCTATATGCTCAAGAACGGCTACTCTATTGTGTCTGTTTCGCTCTTTTGGGCGGCCTATTATGGCTTTAAGACACTGGTGATGTTGCCGCTTGCGCAGTTTATCGCACATCACGGTCCGAAAAAATCCATCATCATTTCGAACTTTCTGTATATTCCATCAATGATCGCATTTATCTTTTTGCCAGAGCTGGGGCTGTGGGCGCTAGTATCTACCGGCATGTTTCAGTCGACATCGGCGGCGCTTTACGACATGTCGCATTCGGTCAACTTCTCTCGAGTGAAGAGCGTTGAGCGGGCAGGTAATCAAGTGGCGTTAATGAGTATTTTCGAGCAAGTCGCCAAGGCTATCAGTCCTCTGATTGGCGGACTACTCGCGCTCTTTTTTGACCCGCGTGCTTCGATTGCGGTGTCGGCGCTATTCTTCTTGTTTGCGGCCTTTCCGCTGATGCGCACTGGCGAGACTGCGTCGCGTGGCTTTAGTCTGGCGCCAAAGGGCTTTCCATGGAAAATGGCGGCCCGTAGTCTACTTGTTCAGGCGCCAATAGGGTTCGACGTCTATGCCTCTGGTAATGCCTGGTCACTCTTCCTCGCGAGCGTCATATTTGTAGCCGGGGGTAACCAGGTATACGCTGAACTTGGCGCCTTGACGGCCATCGTCTTCTTGGTCTCAATCGCCGCCACCCGGATGTATGGCAAGCTTATCGACAAGCACTCTGGCGGTCAATTGCTGTTCTGGGCGGCAGCAGGCAACGTGGTCGTGCATGTATTTCGTATCCTGGTGCGTAACCCGATTATGGTGCTGGGTACCAACACCGCCAAAGAAGTGATGGCAACTGGCTACTCAATGGCATTTATGCGCGGTATGTTCGACGTCGCTGATCGATCAGGCTATCGTGTCTTCTATATCGGCATGGCCAATCTCGCGGCCAATGCTGGTGCTGCGATGGCTGCCGTCTTGCTGGCTGGCATTATTGCGCTGCTCGACTCATCACATGGGTTTATGGTCTTCTATATCTTGACGGCAGCGGTGACATCGCTGATTATGCTTGCCAGGTTCCGAGTGTACAGCCAAGCATAGGCATGATATAATCACTCTCATATAAAGGGGTGGTTTTGGCAGATACACGAAATCTTCGTCAGGCGGTAAAGCGCATCGAAAAGATCAAGACATGGCAGCTGGTCGTGGTATTACTGATGCTTGGTTTTGTGGCGGCTACCTTCCTCAGACTCAATAATATCGGCATGGTAGAGCGTCGCGAAGCGGTCATGGTGGCAGACCAGGAGGGTGACAAGATTCAGCTCGAGCGACGCCTCTATGACCTGCAGCGCTACGTGGCCTCGCACATGAACTCAGACCCTGGGCGTATCGCGCTAGACAAGACATATCAGCGAGATAACGATCGCCTGAAAGAGGAGTTCGCTCGGCAATCGAGCGCCAATCCTAACGGTAATGTCTACGCCAAGGTAATTGCGGTCTGCGACCCCATTGGTCGAGCGCAAGGCTGGCGATGGCCAGATCCACGGTACACCAATTGTATTAACGATGAGCTCGGCAAGTACCCTTCAGCTAGTCAGCTAGCCGCCCAGTTTACGCCGCTTCCGACAGCACCGTACTATCACACCTTCGTCTCGCCCCTGTGGACTCCGGACTTTGCGGGTTGGTCACTCATTGCATGTGGGGCTGTACTATTGATGATTGTTGGACGACTCGCAATGCTCGGCATTCTCAAGCTGTTAATAAACCGTCAATATCGTCGCGTATAAAGCTTGACAGGGGCCGACAGAGGCGGTACTCTGAGGGTGTATAGCAGTAATAGGAGGTATAAACCACATGGCTTACAAACACACTAACTCTAAGGGTGTTACGTACTACTTGCACAAGACTGATGTCACACTCCGCGGTGGCAAGCAGCAAACTATTTACTTCTTTGCTAAGGTAGAGAAGAACGAAAAGGGTCAGCCAACCGATCTTCCAGAAGATCGAGTAGTGACAGAGAACCCACGTAACGGCTTTCTGACAATCAAAAAGAAATAGCTCTTGCACCATAAGCGCGTTTGATATACAGTTGTATCAAACAAACAGGTGCCAAAATCCCCTTTCTCGCGAGAGGGGATTTTATTTGGTTGCACGTAGGTTGATTTTTTATAATGTTTGTGTTATAATGCAGGGCATGAGCGTACGCGAAGTGCTCCCATATTCAGATAGCCGATCCCGAAAGGGTTTTGACTATGTTGATGAAAACGGCGATGTGCAGTTTGCTACTATTGGGGATGAAGCAGTGTTTGAAGAGTATGATAGGCCCGAAGCGTCAGACGCGAACGTCGCCGCGGAGCAGGTTCGAAAGAGCGAAGCGGCAGCGCGTCGGCAGCTTGATATGGAGGCGGACAGAGTTGTTGATGAGGCCGACAAGAGGGGGATATCTGTACACATGGCCAGACTGGCTCTTGGTGTAAGTGATCCGGTTGTCCGCAAAAAGACCACTGCACGCCAACACAGAGGGTCATCGGGCCGATCTAAGGGCCGCGGAGGTAATGAGCCGGTGTCATCTAGGCTTGCTTCGATGGAGATTGATATGGCGCAGGCACAAGCAGAGCAGGACCTTGGCCGTGGCTTAACTGACGAAGAGATGACGGCAATCGCTTCCGATGTTATGCGTAGACTGCGTAAGGGCTAGTGACCGTGCTGAGGTATAATAGCCCTAATCATGGATGATGACAAAAAACCACTTCGCGGCGAAGAGCTGAGCAGGCTCTATTTCCGGCAAAAAAC
>CAZHRI010000013.1:0-11630 GCA_964534725.1 uncultured Candidatus Saccharibacteria bacterium | reverse complement strand
GATGCGACCTGGAATAACTCAAAGCTAGACTACCAGAACCAAACCTATAGTCCCATAAACGACCGGGTTCTATTAGAAAGTCTGGAACTAGAGAATGCAGAGAGGGTATATGGCGCACATACCCAAAGTGCAAATCAATCACAGTTTCGTACCATATCCTTCCCCGAGGGATCAGATATGCAAACTGCCGAAACTGCTCAGTATGCGGTGTTTGACTACACACCCCCTGACACCTATGAATTAGTCAGCTCATCCAGCATTACTACGGAGCCTGCGGGCGACAATTATAGAGGGCTAGAAAGTGGGACCTCGTGTGCGATTGGTGCAATTGGTTGGATTGTTTGTCCTACAGCAAACTTTTTAGCTTGGGGTATGGACTCAATCTACGAGGTGTTGGCACAATTTTTGGTTGCCCAGCCACTTAACGTATCTGACTCAAAGAGCGGTCTATACATGGCATGGGATATTATGAGAGGCATCGCCAATGCAGTGTTCATCATTTCATTTATGATAATAATCTACTCCCATATCACCTCTATGGGTGTGAGTAATTATGGTATAAAGAAAATGCTACCGAGGCTGGTTGTCGCAGCACTGCTGGTGAACTTATCGTTCTACATCTGTGCAATCGCTATTGATTTGTCCAACATCCTTGGTCAGGCAGTCCAGGATATGTTTATATCAATACGCAACACCATCACGACCGTTGGTGGTGGCGCCCAAGTGATGCCAACCTGGGAGGCTATTACGGCATTTGTCCTGTCGGCCGGGACGATTGGGGCTGGGCTAGCAACATTTGCATTCACCTATGGTGGGTCGGTAGGGGCCGCTACGATTATGTTACTACCGTTGCTACTGGGGCTTTTAATTACGATTATTGTCGTATTACTGGTACTTGCCGCACGACAAGCACTCATAGTTATACTCACCATCATATCTCCTTTAGCATTTGTTGCGTATCTGCTGCCTGGAACAGAGAAGTGGTTTGATAAATGGAAAGATCTCTTCATTACAATGCTTATATTTTTCCCGGCGTTTTCAGCGGTATTCGGCGGTTCGCAACTAGCTGCGGCGGCCATCATTCAAAACGCGGACTCGATAGTTATGTTGATACTAGGCCTGGGTGTGCAGGTAGCTCCGCTTGCCCTAGCTCCGCTCATACTTAAGCTCAGTGGTGGACTATTGAATAGATTTGCTGGTGTCGTCAATAACCCGGCCAAGGGTGTGCTCGATCGAACAAAGAATTTTGCAAAAGAAGAGAGCAGTTATCGAGCCAACCGTGCAAGGTCTAAAAAAGATACGAGAAACCCTCTGGCGAGGATGGGTCAACGAGCCTACCACATGCAGCATCGCCGCAAAGAGCGAATTGAAAACTACCAGAAAAAAGCCGATGCCTTATACGAAGCATCAGAAGGCCACGCCCAGCTTGATAAGCAGAGGCGCGAGATTGAGCATGACAAGCAGCTAGTAGATAAGCAACTTGAGCTTAACTGGAATACTCACCTCAAAGTCGATACCAAGGCAATGGAAGAGGACCTGAAGCTGCGGGTACTTGTAGATAAGACAGAGCTTAGTAAGCTTGAGCTAGATAACAGGTACGAAGAAGCTAAAGCCGGCCATCATCCAGCGGGGTTTGTCGGTCCTATGCGCGCAAATGATCCTATGTTAGGCATTCTTGATAATGCAAAGAGCACCACTGAGCACCTTGCTGCGCAAGGGCTGAGGAAGAACAATGCTCAACGAGTCTTAAATCAGCAGCTTGCCGAGAATATGCTCGCAGACACACAGCTACAAAAAGAGGCGGGCGGCATATATGGAAACCTTGGATCCGATGCTGCCGTCGCCTCTGCAATATCTACGATGAGAAGCGAATACGGTAAGTCTGTCGAGGAGGGCAGGCAAATTGTCAAGCACTTCAACCTATCTTCGGATCAGCGACAACAGCACGCTCTTGGTCAAGCTGTTACAGTGACCGATAGTGCAGGAAATAGCCGTACCTTTGATACCTCCAACACGTTCACCCGAGAAGCGGTTATAGAAGATCAGATTGCCGTCGGTACTGTCAATCAAGTTAAAGAGATTGTGCAGGCATCAGGTGGAACGTTGTCAGAGTACAAGACGACGATATCAGAGGCTATTGCAAAATCGGGTGTCAAGGGCAAGGCTCCATACATGGGCGGGAAGCTTATCGACGATATTGCTAAGGGTTCAATCGCCTCAGAGGACCATCTACTTGGTTATATTCAAGACTGGATTGCTGATGGAAAGTATCGCGATGAAGACATTGCTATAACCGACCCCGATGGACTCAAGTTACTCATGAAGGCTGCGCGAAGCTCAACGGCCCAGATGAGCCCTGGCCTACGAACACAATTGGCGAGTGGACTAGCAGGTCTATCGGTCAAGGCGAAGACCGTACTAAAGCACGAAGACCTAAAAGGCCACGTCAGCAAGAAGGCGCAGCCCCTTATGGAAAAAATTTCCAAAGGCGACTTTACGCCCTAGTTTTGCTATACTATAAGCAGTATGGCCGTCTACAAAGTACCTCAGGATGTCGAGGCGGAAGACAAGCTGCTTGGTCCGTTTAGCTTTAAGCAGTTCATCTTTCTGATCATCACTGTTATGGCGCTCGCTATCGCCTATGGCCTGTCGCAGGTATTGTTTCCGCTAGCTATCATCCCGCTACCAATTGCGATATTTTTTGCCATACTGGCGCTGCCGCTTCGCAAAGATCAGCCGATGGAAGTCTATGTTGCAGCAATTATATCTTTTATGCTCAAGCCCAAAGTCCGCCTATGGAAGGCGGACGGTATTGAATCGCTCATCGAGGTGATCGCCCCAAAGAGCGAAGATAAGGTGTATGGCAAAGGATATTCTCAGGAAGAGGTCCAGAAGCGCTTGTCATACCTCGCAAATATCGTTGACTCACAGGGTTGGTCGGTCAGAGGAGTAAACCCTGACAGTTCAATGCGCGATGACTTATATAGCGAGGCACAAACCCTCAGTGACCTGCTTGACGACCAGGGTTCGCGCGCCCAGCAAATCGACGAACTACTGTCAAAGCAGGACACCCAGCGTCGACAGCAATTAATTGACAGGATGCAGGCGTCAGCTATCGAACCAACACCGTTCGCAATGACGGCTATACAGCCGCCAGCCGCAGTACAACCCCAAGTGGCTCCATCGTACACGCCAATGTCTATCGTCCAGCCAACCGCTCCCGACGAAGACATCAAGCTGGTCGTTGACCCATACCCCAAAATGAACCAATCAATACTCACCCCCCTTAGCGAACAACCTCAGCCAGCACCCGTACCGCCACCACAGCCCGTACCCGCGCCAACTACTAGCAGTACCGTGGTATCTCCTGCTATAATAGACCTAGCCAATAATCACGATGGTCTTTCGGTAGAAACCTTGCAGCGAGAGGCAAAACGTCTTCAGCAAAAGGAACAAGCAGCGGAGGAAGTAGTGATTTCATTACGATAGGTGGGACATGCAGCCAAATAATCAACAGCAGACATATCAAACTCCCGGTCAACCTGCTCCTCAGCAGGTAATTGGTAGTGCTGGCACCCCACAGGCGATACCAGCCCCGGTTCCACAGCCTGGCCAACCTACTCCTCAGCCACAACCACAAAAGTCAAATCAGCCCACAAGCGCTCAGAATTCGCTATTATTCTCAGAGATGCGCGAAAATATGATCATTATGAATGACGGTAGCTTTCGTGCAGTCATCCAGTGTCAGTCAATCAACTTCGACCTTATGAGCAAACGCGAGCGAGAGGGCATAGAGTTTAGCTATCAAAACTTTCTCAACTCACTATATTTTCCAGTTCAGGTACTCATCCGCTCTAGACGTGTTGACATCGGGCCATATCTCGACCGGCTGACTGACATCCGACGCTCACAGGACAACATGCTCCTTAACGTACTGATGGACGACTATATCAACTTCATCGACGTGCTTGCCCAAGAGGCAAACATTATGGATAAGAGTTTTTATATAGTGGTGCCATTTTATCCAGCAGGAGACCTCACTGAGATCAAAAAGCAAGCCAAGGGACTGTTCGACAGCTTCTTTAGTGGCAAAAAAGAAACCGCAGTTACAAAAATAGATCAAATCACATACGAAAAAGCCAAGGAAGAGATAAAGAACCGTACCGACGCAGTAATGAGCGGCCTCTTCCAGATGGGTGTAAAGAGCGGACAGCTCACAACCCGTCAGCTGGGCGAGCTGTTCTATAGCTCATACAACCCAGACACTGCTTCACGCGAACCCATCTCCGGCCTAGACCCGAGCGACCTGACCTCTACCTACGTCAGAAAAGGTGAGGGGCAAACACCGCAACAGGGGGGAATTATCTGATGGCTAAGAAAAAAGCTGACGCGGTTGATATTGCCGCCGAGCAACGAGCGAGAGAGCAGGTAGAGGTTGAGCAAGCGTTCTTAACCGGTGTTCGGACGCTACGAGACTTTATTGCACCAAGTAGTATAGAGATTAAGTCGAGCTATTTCAGGCTTGGCTCAAAGTACGGCAGGACCCTCTATGTCTACGGCTATCCGAGGGAGATTTACACAGGCTGGCTAAGCTCAATTATCAATATTGACGAAGTGCTCGATATCAGTATGTTCATTTATCCGGTTGATACTCAGGTCGTGCTCAATAACCTGCGCAAGAAAGTTACTCAGCTCGAAGCGAGTATGAATATCAATAACGAAAAGGGTAAGGTGCGCGACCCAGGACTCGAAGCGGCGCTCTCAGATGCTGAAGAGCTGCGAAACCAGCTACAGATTGGTGCCGAAAAGTTCTTCCGTTATGGGCTCTATATTACGCTATATGCCGATAGCCTCGATGAGCTTAACTTTATGCAGCACAAGATCGAGACCATCTTTGGCCAGCAACTCATCTTTAGCAAGGTGGCCTCGAGTCAACAAGAACAGAGTCTCAATAGCACCATTCCACAACTGACTGACCAATTGCAAATTCGACGCAACATGAATACCGGTGCAATTTCTACCAGCTTTCCATTCACCTCAGCCGACCTCACCGACGGCAAGGGAGTGTTGTATGGCATCAATATGCACAATAACGGTTTGGTTATTTTTGATAGGTTCTCGCTTGAAAACGCCAATATGGTGGTCTTCGCCAAGTCTGGTGCCGGTAAGTCATTTACCGTGAAGCTCGAGGCGCTACGTAGTATGATGACCGGAGCGGATATTCTCATTATCGACCCAGAGAACGAGTATCAGAAGCTGGCCGATGCCGTTGGGGGAAGTTATATCCGTCTCAGTCTCAACAGCGACACGCGCATCAATCCGTTCGATCTACCACGAGTCATTGATACCGAGGAGGCAGACGACGCCCTTCGGGCAAATCTTGTCACACTTCACGGGCTACTACGTCAAATGCTCGGTGGCTCACAGGTTACAGCCGACGGAAGAGTAATGTCCGGTCTATCTCCTGCTGAAGAGGCTGATATCGACCAAGCGCTCATTGATACATACGCTCGAGTTGGCATCACTTCAGACCCACTAACCCACAACTCCATGCCTCCAACCGTCGCCGACCTATACGATACACTACTGCACATGGGCGGAACTGGTCCGAGCCTAGCCCAGCGCCTACGTAAGTTTACCTCCGGTACATTTGCTGGTATTTTCTCTCAGCAGAGCAATATCGACATCAATAACAATATGGTGGTATTCAATATTCGTGACCTTGAAGACGAGCTACGACCGGTCGCGATGTATATCGTGCTCAATCACATCTGGAACATCACCCGAACCGAGCAGAAGAAGCGCATGCTTGTTGTTGATGAGGCGTGGCAGCTCATGAAATATGAAGATTCGGCGAACTTCCTCTTCTCACTCGCAAAACGAGCCAGAAAATATCAGTTAGGACTGACGACTATCACCCAGGATGTCGAGGACTTCGTCGGCAGCAAGATGGGTCGAGCAATCGTCGCTAACTCATCAATGCAACTGCTTCTCAAGCAGTCACCAAGTGCGGTCGACGTACTATCTGATGTATTTAAGCTTACGGAGGAAGAGCAGAAGCGTTTGTCGAACTTCCCAGTTGGACAGGGCCTATTCTTTGCTGGCCAAAACCATGTGCATATCCAGATACAGGCAAGTGATACCGAGTACAACCTCATCAACACTAACCCACCGTCACGTCAACAGGCCCCGTCTGAAACTACTCGGGGTGGATATTTGTAAAATTAAGGTATAATAAGTATTAACAATGGCGCTCTCCTATAAAAACGATTCAGAAGCAGATGAGCGGCTAAACCCCGCAAACTCACTCGATGCTCGAGAAGCAGCCGCCCTTGATCAAATTGAATCGGGGCTGAAGGATGATGGCTTTAAGGGGCTAGATGATCAGGAAAAGTCCGCTGGACTAAATACTGCAGCCCAAGACCCCAACAGCGTCAATTATCAGCCGAGTAAAGGAACTGGTACAAGAAAAGGGGTAGGTGCTAGAATAACAAGCGCCCTGAGTAAGCGCAAAGGAATGATAGGTCTAGGGGGTGGCTTAGGTGGTGCCCTTATCGTACTTGGTTTTTTCTGGCCAGCTACTATGTTGCCGGGTTTAGTTTCAAATCTTTCAATAGGGAACGATTCGTCGTCAGTCGTAATGGAGCGCCGATCTATGAGAATACTCACTGGACTGCTTTCTGGCACCAATAATGACGGACTCGGAAAACTAAAAAATAAGTATAACGGTAAGATATCAAATTCAGCTCTACGAAAACTCAGCACTAAAGGTATAAAGCCGGTTATTAATGGCTCTGTCTATAACCCTGGTCGAATTGGCTACCCGACCCAAAACCCCACCCACTACGAAATTGATGGACCAAACGGAACAAAACGTCAAATACCAGCCGCTGACATGGCACGTGAAATGGCCGGCGATCGACGACTCGCCCGTAAAGTGCTAGGCACAGGAGGGGCGTTTAATTTTCGAGTGCGTGCGTGGGCAGGTAAGCACATTAGTCAAAGGCTCTTTAGAAAAATTCCCGGTTTTTCAAAAAATGGCGGCGTGGCTTCAAATGAAAATAAAGGCAAATCAAAAGCTGATCGCGAGCGAACAGTACGAGAAAAGGCTAGACGTAACAACTCGGTCTCTCAGAAAGCTACAGCCTCCGCTATGAGCTCAAAAGCTCGCGGAATTATGGGGCGTGCTAGAAAAGCTGGCCCAGCCTACACGGTAGCAATGGCGGGATGTATTGCGACCAAGGCGCCAAGGTATCTCGCTGCAGCAGTGGCAGGGGCGCAGCTGTTGCAACTTATGCCTCTTGTAACAGATATTGTTATGTCACCAGGTGATAAAAATAAGGCTGCAGGGTTCGGTTCCGATTTTGATTCCGACGATGCGGACTATGTTGGCCAGATGTTAACCGAAAGACATCCAAATAGTGATGGTGTCATGAAATCGGCACTCGACTCCGCTATATTCCTCGCAGCACTTGGCGTAAATCAAAACAGAGTCGATGTCTCTAGGGCCCCTGGTGTTAGTTTCATGAGAAGCCCAGGTATACAAACTGGCCTAGCGGTCGAGGAGCGCACAGAAGCGGCTTGTAACCACGTGATGAGTAAAGAGGCGATGTACGGAGCTATGGCAGCTGACGCAGCAGCCACTCTAGCTGCTAGTGTTACTATAATTGGCGGTATTGCAAAGCTTGCTGGAGGTTTTGTGATAAGCCAAGTTGCTACGCAGCTGATTATTGAGTTATTTAAGTCAGGAGCAGAGGAAGTAATTACTAGTATAGCCGAAAACGATAATATACCAGATGCGAAAGGTGAAGAGCTGGGAGACTACCTAGGTTTTGCAGCGATGGGACTGTTTTCATCTGGAGGGATGGCACGATTTCTCCCAACCCTGACAATGGATCAAGTCACTCCATTTAATGCCATGCGTCAAGAAAATGAGCAGCTTCAAAGAGAGATGGATATAGCAGCGCTTTCACCATTTGACACTTCGAGTCGCCACACATTCTTAGGTAGTATTGTGCACACAATGGGGACAGCGATGCTCCGAAATGGAACCTACTCATCCAATATTCCATCCGTGCTCTCGAATATTATAAGCCTTCCAGCCATGGCGCTATCTTACGGCTCACATGTCGATGCCGCAACGAACATTTCCGCCACCTACTGCGGCTACGCAAAAGAGTTTGGTCATCAAACAGGTAACCCTGCAACCGAACCCGCAATTAACGCCGCTGGATTGCCATGTACGGGCATCACTCCAGGTCAAGACAGTATGTCTCCCAGCGAAGCTATCGATCTACTCGTAGCAGAAGGGTGGCTAATTAATGACGATGCAGAACTTGCCGACGATGCGACCATTGATGACTTGATCAATGATGGGACAATTGTTGCCGACACGCCTATGACTGACTTCATCGAAACATGTGGAGATGCGACATCCGGCGACTATCTATTTAACTCTACGGGCTGTACTTTTGGCGGATCAGGCGATGTAGCTGGTGAAATAAACAATATCGACATTGCTTGCTTTGAGGCTGATGATGGATCAACTATTTGCGCCTCAGACTCGGAAGATTTTGGAGCCGGCTCAGACCTACCAGACCTAAAAGACAGTCGCTCGTTACTAGCCATAAGTGTCTTCTTGATTGACTACCAAGTACTGCAGTCAATTAATGGAGGGGATGATGAAGAGTTGCCGCAGTCGAGCGAGTCAGTTACTCCAGTTGATGATTCGGTCGCAGGGCTGCCAGAAGCTGTCGGCAACATAGTAAGCCCAATCCCACCAGATATGGCCGGTAAAGTTCGTACTTCAGCCCGCTACGGCAGGTACCCGTCAGGTGGTCCACACTGGGGCATTGACTTGACAGGCGGCGGCGACAACGGATGGGAGTTTGTCTCAGTATGTGATGGAGTTGTCGATGCGGTCCGTATTAATTCATCCTATGCCAATAGAAACGCCAAGGGTGTCTCCGGCTCCACCAATTACGTCTGGGTGAAATGTGACAACGGTGTTTATATGGGCTATGCTCACTTTTACGCCAACAGGTTGCGTTCATATATCACACCTGGTTTCCGCATCTCGGCTGGAACACCTATAGCCCCACAAGGAAATCAAGGAAACTCTACCGGCGCACACCTCCATTTCCAGATAAATCCCCGAAGCTCCTCTGGCTATAGCGCCTCCGCAACAGTTGACCCAGCGGCATACCTACAGAGATTGGGTGTTTCATTACCTAGGGCAAGTTACTAAGGAGCTTAGTATATGAATAAGCAGACAAAAATAGTAATCGGAATTATCGCCACCCTGGCAACTATAGGGATTGGTGTTGGTATTTATTTCTCGACTGTAAGGGTAGAGGAAGCACCAGGTACGACAAGCGAGGGAGTATCCGAGGAGTATCCAATGTACACCACGATGGAGGATGGTGAGACAATTACCTCATCAGATATCCAAGAGCGTCGCAACATCGAAGAGCTTGCTCAGCAAGCAGCGCTTGATTATTTTAAGAAAACTTTTCCAGATAGCACATCGATGAGTGTTCGGACGGTAGAATGGTACTTCACTGACGATAATGATTCAGATAACGTTCTGGTCACAGTGACTATTGTTGATGAAAATAAAATACTGACTGAACGTATGCGGGTTATTGAAATTGAAACGAGTCAAAGCGGGGAGTTTGTAGTAAAAAATACTTACGAGCCGGATGATAGGTATAGCTTATGATGCGACGCATTCTATCATTTACGTTCGCATCGGTGTTGTTCGTGTCATTTATTGGCTCAAT
This sequence comes from uncultured Candidatus Saccharibacteria bacterium, assembly GCA_964534725.1. Classification (GTDB taxonomy): domain Bacteria; phylum Patescibacteriota; class Saccharimonadia; order Saccharimonadales; family Saccharimonadaceae; genus Nanosynbacter. The sequence goes on along the minus strand of CAZHRI010000013.1, from coordinate 1,848 downwards.
TGCCTCGGCTCAAGGAATACCCATTCCTCAAGAATATGAAGATAATGACATCTCCTGGTACTCACCACACGCAACTACGACAGTTTGTAACACCTCGCTAAATATAGCTGGTGACAACAACGTGGAGATTGTCCTTAGTGTACTCACTGGCGCCGGCATGACTCTTGCCCAGGCAGCAGGAGTTGCCGGTAATTTAGTGGTTGAATCGGCCAGTGAATCAATAGATCCCGCTGCAGAAGAATTTCCTGGTCAAGACAGGGGCGGAAAAGGTGTGGTTCAGTGGACAGGAGTTAGATGGAGAGGACCGGATGGCTTAAGGGCCTTTGCCGAGTATAAGAAAACCCCATGGCAAGACATGACTACTCAGATGGAGTTTATCCTATGGGAGGTTGGAAAAGGTGCCACATGGAACGGTAAGCCTGGCGGAGCTGAAAGGGCAGGCTGGCAAGCCACCATCCAAGAAACAACAGCCGCTGGTGCCGCTGAAACCTGGATGCTTAGATATGAACGGCCGGGTACACCACACCTCGATCGTCGCATAGGACATGCTGAGCGTATATTCCAGCAGTATAGCGGTCAGTCTTTCGAAGGAGTCTCGACCGGGTCTGCAAACTGTGGTCCTGGTGTGGTGAATGGCGATATCGTCGCAACAGCTAAAAACCTATCACAACCTCATCGTGTTTCATTGTCTCGCTCCACTGCAGCTAGGCACGGTGAGAGTGGAGCTAAACCAGAATATATTAAGGCTGTAGAGGAATTTCACACTAGTATCAACCAAGCGATGTTTACCGACTGTGGAGTATTTATATCAACCGTTATGCGATCTAGTGGAGTTGACCCGGAGTATCCACTAAGAGGCACGTCTGTTCAGCTGCCGTACGTTCGAAATAGTCCGAAGTATCACACATTTATAGCTTCGAGTGAGTCGGAACTTCAACCCGGTGATATCCTAATTAGGCCAGGCCACACATATATGTACGTCGGTCCATACACCGCCCCAGAAGATGGGCAGGAGTATAAGGCAGTTGGTGCATCTTGGTACACTAGACCCCCTTCAGGACATTCACTTTATCTAACAGGTTCCAGTTCGAGTGACATATCATCAAGAGATCCGTTTACGGTAGCGAGGTATATAGGTGGGTAATCAGATGCTAAAAAAATGGTTTATTGGGTCATTGTTAGTAGTTGCGGTTTTGGCATTCATTATCTGGATTGTCATATCCTTAAATAACCTAAATAAGGTAGATTTAATCATAAACACCTCTCCGTTAGTGGTTGATGTGAAGATTGACGGCGTGGTATATGAAAGCCAGCCATCAGGATCAACTTATCGAGTAGAGGCGAATACTGAAATTATAGTGATTTTATCACGTGAAGGATTCGCTGAAACAAAATTAACTCACACCGTGACAGATCAAGACGACAGCAATATTCTATATACCTCTCTTCAGCCTTCAACGTTCGAAGCCGAGGAAATCCTAAGGACGTCAGAAGAGGCAGCCAATAGGGAGTCGGTTACTACTGATGCTTATTTAAAATTACTAGATGAAATAAATCACGAATTTCCAGTACTTTCAGAACTTCCACAATATGGTCGCTACTACACTATGTCTCAGGGTTTAAGCCTGAAAAATCCAGGTGATCCAAAAGCTTTCGCAATATATGTTGATATCTTTAGTCAGTTCTCAGAAGAGGGTAGAAGAGATGCTTTAGAATTCCTAAAAGACAAGGGTTATAACCCTGATGACTTTGAGATCATATTTCGCGAAGAAAAATACCGAGTTCGCGGGGATTAGCTCTTCATTGGCATAATGATATATAGATAGTCGGGTTGTTTTGTCTTCTCTT
>CAZHRI010000012.1:0-11639 GCA_964534725.1 uncultured Candidatus Saccharibacteria bacterium | reverse complement strand
TGCCAAGAAAATAGACCTGCATCTGCGTAGGTCTATTTTCTTTGCCTCAGTAATGTACTTTCACCCGTATCTAGCAAGACATTCAAGTTGGCGTCACAATACGTCAATCTGCTCAAAGTGGCCGGATATAACGCCATACTGCTTGATTCAAGGATGCCCATATGACATAATTTCCGCATGAACAGGCTTGATCTTGTTGGCTGGATTGGCACAGATGGACCCGTCCCTGGCTTAGAGATATTTCTCCAGACCATCCTTATCGGCGGAGCTCTATTGTCGTGTGCTACAGCCTACATTGTTTTATATGCGGTGCAGCGTTTTGCATTCAAGCAGCCAAAATTCAGGCTAAAGACCCTGGTGGTGGCCGTTGCGGTTGGCATCATTGTGTTTCCAGGTGCTTATTATATTCGGGAATTTATCGATGACAGAAGCTGGAAAGCAAGCCAGGCGAGGTGCGCGGCAGAGGTTGGATACTCGCATCCGCGGGAGAATGAGAATCTCAGCATCGCTACTGCAGAGACCCAGCGCGCATACCGCAACTGCCTCCATCCATGACATCTCCCTGCATTATTGCTATAATATGAAAATATGAAGTCGTTGAGTCTTTCGGAGCCACATATAATAGCCATGGTGGGCGCACCAGGGGCGGGCAAAACGAGGTTTGCACTGCAATTTGCGGAAACGTTTTCTGCGCCTTTTATCAACGACCAGCCGCTACGCGCGTGTGCGACCAATCCGGACGAGGGAAGTGCACTCGGGCTCGAAATCATAAAGCAAATCATGCGTACGAGAGAAACTCTGGTGTTTGAAGGAGAGCTTGACATGCGGATAGACCGCGATGCACTTATAAAGCTCGCCAAGACGCATGGCTATAAAGTCCTTTTTGTCTGGGTGCAGGCTGATCAACAGGTAGCAAAAGCGCGCGCCCTCAAGCAAATCGCGGTAGACGAATACGAACGACGCATCAAGCACTTTTCTGCGCCGCATGAGAGTGAGCCTTATATCGTAATAAGCGGTCATCACACCCACGCCACTCAAACACGAACTGTACTAGCGCATCTTGCAAAGCCACGGGCCCAGGCCCCAGTTCAGGCTAGGACAACCGTGGCTCGCACAACACCACGTCGAGCAACCGGTCAGCTCCGGGTCAACTAGGGGACACTATGCCCACAATAGTCGACCCCGAGTTCGGTGAAATTACCATACGAAGCCACCCTTCATCAACTCGAATTACCCTCAAGATGGGGCCAGATGGCAGGCTGAGAGCCTCTGTGCCGCGCCTGACACCCATGTTTGCAGTTAAGGCAATGATTAGGTCATCTCGAAGTGAGATACGCGAACTTATGAGTGACCATCAGACTCAACACGCCTACTTGAACAGTCAGTCCATAGGCAAGAGTCATTCATTGCTAGTTCAACATACCACCGGCAACACGTCGATAGACACGGCCGGTACATCTATCGTCGTAAGGCTGCACACAAGCGATGCCGTAGTGAACAGAGAGGTGCAAATGGCTATTCGCTCACACGTCATCAAGGCTCTCAGGAAGGAAGCAAAGAGCTATCTTCCGCGTAGACTGAAGTTTCTTGCCGATAGTTACAACTTTAGTTACGCATCCGTCAAATTGACTCACGCCAGTAGCCGATGGGGAAGCTGCTCGTCGAGCGGCACCATAAGCTTAAATATCGCTCTCATGAATCTGCCGTTTGAATTACTTGACTACGTGCTGATCCACGAACTAGCCCACACCAGAGAGATGAACCATTCGGCTCAGTTTTGGGAGATTGTTGAGAATATTGACCCTGATTTTAAATCTCATAGAGCTGATCTCAAAAAACACACCCCGCATATATAATGCGTGAAAGATGCATATGTTATACTATGAAATATAACAAGGTGGGTAGATCTACATGGTGAAACAGAGAGACGATATTGAGCATCGAGACAGTCAAACAGCGCAAAAACTTCTGCGCTATGGAGCATTGGCGGCACCAATTGTCATGGTTACATATGGTCTTTTGGTTGAAAACGGCACGCTGCCCATCATCCATCAGTCTACTGCGCCGACTACCGCGACGATCATCGGCCTGACTACAGCCTGGCTCGCTCTAGCCGGCATCGCATTTATGACGATATACTCCCATAAGTACTGGGTTCGCGCCTCTGAGGTGGCGGCCTACTATATATTAGCTACGCTGCAGACCTGGCTCATCAACGGCATGATGTCGCCGTTCTCTGCGTACTGGGTGCTCCTTATAGTGGCCACTTTTGTCCTGCTAGGTAAGAGGGGATTGGCCGGTGGGCTGATACTATTTACATTTGCCGTAGCCGTCGATGCATTTGTGCTCAGCCCCGACAAAATAGAGTGGACTATCGTCAGTGCCATGACAGCAATCACAATCGCTATAACCAGCCTGGTGATCATCCTCGTCTATTCGTCACAGCTCACCTCGCACCAAGAACTGATGGACTCAAGGGCTCGCGAGGCGAGTGAACGAGACCGCGCCTTGACCTTGATAAACAACATCACCGACGCGGTCTTTAGTATTGACCAGCAGGGTATCGTAAAAACCTACAACTCCGCGGCCCTCAACCTGCTCGACACTAACGAGCGTATCGATGGTCAATACATCAGTGAACTGATAGAGCTCGAGGCTGACGATACAGTACTCGACGTATTTGAAGAGTTGTCGAAAAATAGCACCATCCGTCAACGAGACGACATCGTTATGCGTCTGGCTGACGATGACCTGCTTCGTCTCGAGGCCACCTTCGCGCCGGTGCAGACCAGTGACAATAGCTCTGAAACTCCAGATAATTACGTACTAATCCTTAGAGATATCACACGAATGAAGAGCCTGGAAGAGGAACGAGACGAATTTATTAGTGTCGTGAGTCATGAACTACGCACGCCCGTGACAATCGCCGAGGGTTCTCTTAGCAATGCAGAAATACTATCAGAGCGCGGACATCACGAGAAGGTCTCACAGGCTATATCCGAAGCGCACAAGCAGGTGCTTTTCTTGGCACGTATGGTCAATGACCTTAGTACACTCTCGCGTGCAGAGCGCGGCGTATCTGATGAGGTGGAGACTATTCGCACACTCGACCTCGCTCATCAGCTTCATAGCGAATACGCACCTCAGGCGCAAGAAAAAGGACTCGTGTTTAATCTAGATGTGATCGGTAAGCCACACAACGTTCGCGTATCAAGGCTATACCTCCAGGAGCTTTTGCAGAACTTCCTTACCAATGCCATCAAGTACACGCCCGAAGGGTCGGTGACGCTACGTATCAAGAACATCGAAGATGAAGTGCAATTCCAGGTGGCTGACACGGGCATTGGCATTGGTAAGTCAGACCTCAAAAAAATCTTTGCACGGTTTTACCGCGCCGAGGATTATCGTACCCGCGAGACGAGCGGCACCGGACTCGGCCTATACGTCTCAACTAAGCTCGCACGCAAGCTCGGCTGCAAAATTGACGTTCAGAGCAGGCTCAACCACGGCTCTACGTTCAGCTTTACGCTTCCGAGTGCCGAGGAGTAAGCTGGAAAGACTACGCGCTCGACCGCTTGCGAGTAGGTCGCGTTACTACACGACCCTTCCAGGTGATTGTTCCCATCCTATAGCCGATTGCGCTTGATACCATCAGGCCCATTTCTTGCCAGGCGACAAATGGTGCTGCAAACACGCCCATCCACCAGCGACTGCTCCAAGCTAATTGACAGTAGAGTAAAAAGACAGCAGTGGCGAGCAGTCCCGGTATCACCTCCACTAGTAATATCGTCCAGGACCTATCGATAATTGACATCACAATGATTAATTGCGGCAATAACACCGAGCAAAGCAAACCAATCCCGACCAATACGTTTGGGGTTGAGTTACGAAATCGCGGCAAGAGCAATCGACGACCCGTTTCGATTTGAGATGACCACTTTTTTTCATAACGCACACCAAGCTCAGGAGTACTTACTAGCAGTGAATGATCATTGGTTTTTGCGAGCTCTCGAGCAATATGCAACTCTGGCTGCACCTCGTCCCGCCACATACCAAAACCACCCAACTCATCACTCAGCACCCGGCGGTCAATCAACCATGCAGCAGAAGACGTCCCGGGACGAGATCGGTTCGCCAGTACCATCTCCCAAAAGTAGCGAAGTGTTCCAAACCACGCACTCGGGCGATATGTATCGTAACGCTGAGGAATAACCGAAACCATTGCTGCGCCGCTATCAAGTGCATGCTCGACGGTGCGTCGTATCGACTGTGGCGATACCTGCGTATCAACATCCATAAATAGCATGTAGCGTCCACTGGCATCACCGCGAAGTGTTTCGAGTGCGAAATTTTTACCAAGCCAGTCCTCTGGCAGCGCACCTCCTTTGATGAATCGAACACCGGCGTGTGCAAATGCCTTGATAAGGTGCGAGGTGTTGTCATTTGAGTTATCGTCAAGCACGATAATTTCAAGCTTGGGATAGCGACTAGCCAGCACGCTCTCTAGGCACGCAGTCATGGCATTCGTTTCATTGCGCGCCGGCAGACAGACCGTGACAGAAGGCAGCTCGCTTTCCGGCACGCTCGGTACATGCGGCCTATATCGATAGTGCTTTCGTGCATAAAGCAGCTTTGCACCCGCAAATATTAGTGCGCCGACAGCGATAACATAGAGCTGAATGAATATAGCCACAAGCATTACTTGTAATCATATCAGACAGCAAGGCACGGTTGCAATTTCTGGGGTGGCATGTATAATGAGACTTGACAGTCTGTTGAAGAACAGACTTTTTAATTTGGGAGAAGCGATGGCAGAGAAAAACGCAGGATCATCAACAAAGACTACCGTTCGTCGCATCAAAGCATCCGACGATGGATCGAAAAAACCAACAGCTAAAGCCGTCAAGGCACAGGCACGCCCCAAAACCACACAAAAAGTAGCCAAGAAACCTGTCAAAAAGCGCCCAGTTGCGTCGACAGACGGTATCGGTCAGGCGCCAGACAAGAACCCCCTCAAGGCACTCGGAGGCTACTTTAAAGGTGCGTGGCACGAACTCAAGCAAGTGCGCTGGCCCACTCGCTCAGCTACATGGAGCATGACACTCGCAGTACTAATTTTCACCGGCTTTTTCGTCGGCTTAGTGATTTTGCTGGACGCTGGATTTACGTGGATATTTGAACAAATTTTGAGATAAGAAAGAAGAGAAATATATGTCAAAACACCGATATGATGATAGTCGCCAGTGGTATGCAATCCACACGTATAGTGGCTACGAAGAAAAAGTTGCGGAGAATATTCGTCAGCGCATCAATGCTGTGGACATGGCTGACAAAATTTTTGATTGCATCGTGCCAAAAGAGAAGCAAATTCAAATCAAAAACGGCAAGCGAAAAGTCATCGACGCCAAGATCTTCCAGGGATACGTCCTGGTTGAGATGAAGCTGACCGACGAGACTTGGTATATTGTCCGTAACACCCCTGGCGTAACTGGATTCGTTGGTGCAGACACCACTCCAACTCCTGTGTCTGAGCACGAAATTCGCAAAATTAAAAAGCGCATGGGTGTCGAGGAGCCAAAGCACCAGATTGACTTTGTCGAAGGTGAAGTCGTCTCAATTACCGATGGTCCATTCAAGGGCTTTGACGGCTCAATCTCTGAAATTGACGCAGTCAAGGGCAAGATTAAGGTGATGGTCAGCATGTTTGGTCGCGATACACCGGTTGAACTTGACGCCCTACAGGTCAAAAAAGTCTAGCTTACCAAATCTCTTTGACTTCTAAGTTATTCATTTTTGCCAAATAATGCTGCAATAAGAATAGAACCACCGCAAACCCTACCAGTAAACCGACAGATATGAGCATCAGAAAGGTGCTCATATCTTGTATGATGAACATGAGTATCGGGACAATCACAACACCGCAGGCGATCAACTTGCCTATAAGAAGCGACGACGCAGTTACCGACCAGCGGCAGAGCTGGATTGCGCGCCTCATAAGATATGAGCCGCCCTTACCGAGCCAGAACGGCAAAGAAACCGCAACAAACACAACCGTCACTACCATAATTCCAATAATGGTGTAGGCGAGGATACCCAGTAAGATGCTGCCGATTGATGTTTCGCTGCCTGTATCCGTGAACTCCGGCACCATTACTGGAGCCGGGCTAGGTGAACCACTGACAACAAGGCTGCCGTTATTGATCAGCCAAAATAACATAATACTGGCGACAAGTGCGTACGAGATGAGCAGCAAGCTATATCCGATAGCGCCAAACATGTTGACGATACGTTGTGATGGCAGTAAAGCTCGCACCCCCATGCCTTGAATTATAGCATAAAATCGGCTATAATACCGTAGTTACGCACTGCAAATCGCTTCAACAATTTAGCAGTAAGGCATCAAGAAGAAGGAACTCACACTATGGCAAAGAAAATTATTGGTAATCTAAAGCTACGCATCCCTGCAGGCCGCGCTACAGCAGGACCTCCAGTCGGCTCAACACTCGGTCAATGGGGCTTGAACATGATGGACTTCATCAACCCGTTCAATGACGCGACCAAAGATCTTATGGGCAAGGACGTAATCGTTCACATCCAAGTATACGAAGACCGCACCTTTACCTGGAACTCACTCGGTCAGCCAGTTGATGACATGATCCGAGAAAAAGCAGGCATCAAAAAGGGAAGTGGTAAGCCACACACCGATAAGGTCGGCAAACTTACCCAAGCTCAGCTACAAGAAATAGCTGAGGCCAAGATGGACCAACTTAACGCAATCGATATCGAAGGCGCAAAGAAAGTTGTCGCTGGATCTGCCCGCTCAATGGGCGTTGAAATCGTCGGCTAGCTCAATACTCTGAGCAAAAATACACCTCATCTGTCTGATGGGGTGTATTTTATATCGTCAAATATAACTTATATTTGTATAATACCCTAGGTGAAAACACATTCTATAGCCCATCCCTCCGTCGCATCAACACTCAGCCAAGGTGGGCTGGCTGTTCTTAGGACTGACACTATCTACGGCATAGTGGCGCGAGCTCATGACCCAGAAGCAGTGCGACGCTTATATGATGCAAAGCACCGAAACCCAGAAAAGAGTTGCATTATACTTGTTTCGGATGCGAGCGACATTCCCGGACTAAGCGAGGCGCATCTGGCGAAATACTTAGAGCTTCATAGCCGGCGTCCAACCACACTTGTCGTGCCTGTCGAAGATATATTTTTTCCTCACCTCGTCAAACCACACGGCACCCTCGCATTTCGCCTGATTACTCGCGGCGAGTTGTATACACTTATACAAGACACCGGCCCGCTACTTGCCCCCAGCGCGAATCTCGAAGGTATGCCACCCGCAGCAAATATCGACCAAGCTATCGACTATTTTGGCGACAGGGTGCAGATGTATGTAGATGGCGGCACAGTCGAGCACGCTCAGCCCTCCAGGATTATGGCTCTTGAGGCTGGTCGACTGAAGGTTCTTCGTAAATAATGATATCCTTACTCTTTGAGCGCCCATCGCTCGAGACCTCATACACAATTGCACATTCGTGGGGCATTTCTGTTTCACCGATTACTTCATCCGACACATTCTCGATATACTTCATGAGTGCACGAATAGAGTTTCCGTGCGCGACCACCAGGACATTCTGGCCATGCCGAAGACGAGGGAGGATAATTCGTAGGTAGAAGGGGATCGTTCGCTCATATACGTCTTTGAGTGATTCACCGCCTTCAACCGGTCCATCCCAACTGCGTCGAAGCTGATCATAGGCCTCTTGACCGATAATCCCCTGGATATCACCCTTCTTCATACCGGTATATATGCCGTAGTCTCGCTCGTTAATCGCCCTTGTTGCCTCATGGTGCACCTCCTGCTGCGATGCTCCCTCTAGGAAGGCCTCAAGTGTTTCCTTGGTGCGCACCTGCTCAGAGGTATAGGCAAAATCAAATCGCATATCTTTGAGCTTGTCGCCAAGCGAACGCGCCTGGTCGGCACCCTTTTCGGTGATACTCACATCAGTCGTCCCAGTCCACTTACCGAGCGCATTCCACTCCGACTGTCCATGTCGGAGAATTACAAGCCGACCTGTCGTCTGAGGTGGAATGACGCGATTTGGCGTATTGCCATACCAAAAGCTCATAATGTTCTCTGAAGTCACTTGGTTAATCTTCCAGATAGCTTCACGAGTATTCGAGCCGCTGTGTGGGGTCATGACCACATTATTCATGCGTAGCAGTGCCTGCATCTCGGCAATTTGCGTATAGGTTGTTGGTGCGGTCGCATTCGCTGAAACTGCACGCACAAGCTCCTTAGAGTGCAGCAGATGCTCGCCCTCAATTGTATCGAGCGCTGCGCCCGCAAGTTTATCTGCGAGTAGCGCCTCGAGAAGTGCACGTGTTTCGACCAATTGTCCATGTGCTGCATTAACGAGCACCGCGCCTGGCTTCATCTTAGCAAGCGTTGACGCATTAATAATATGATAGTTATCAGAGTTAAGCTTTGCGTGAAGAGAGACAATATCGCTACCCTCTAGTAGTTCGTCGAGGCCCACATAGCGAAAGTTTAACGCACCAGCGATTGATTCATCCGGACTAGGGTCATGTGCCAACACCTCCATACCAAAGCCCTTGGCAATACCAGCCACACGCTGGCCAATATAGCCCATGCCGATAATACCCATCGTTTTACCAGCTAAATCAAACCCAACATAGTCATCGCTGCGGAAGCGGCCTTGTCGCACCTTAGCCGTTACTTGCGGCAAAAAGCGCGCCAAGGCAAGCAATATCGCAAATGTGTGCTCTGCCACAGTGTTTTCACCGTATTGGGGCACGTTCACTACAATAATGTTTCGCTGTGCGGCATAATCCATGTCGATGTGCGCCGTCTCGGTTGAGCGCGTAGCGATCAACTTGAGCTTAGGCATTTTGTCCATGAGCTCCTTAGTGACCGTACTATGAATGAACACCGACAGAACCTCAGTGTCGGGGTTTACCGGTGAATATTGCAGTGTCTCCTGGCAAAACTCCCAGTAATGATCGGTTGGCTTCAGAAACTCTGTCAGTTGCTTTTCATCAACGTCAGATGTTTCATAAAACATGATGACCGACATATACTAGCGTTCGCCCCCAAACGGTCGAGCCAGCACGATAGACTGGTCTCGGTCGCCGATTCTCAGCAGTTCGTTGTACTTGGCAATTCTCTCAGAGCGAGACAGCGAACCGGTTTTTATCTGATCAGTACCAAGTCCAACCGCGAGGTGCGCAATAGTAACGTCCTCCGTCTCTCCCGAACGGTGACTCATAATGGTGCGCCAACCGGCGCTTTTAGCCAAGCGAACTGCCTCGATAGTCTCTGTCAAAGTACCAATCTGGTTCGGCTTAATAAGAATGGCGTTGGCCGATTTTTCATCAATTGCTCGCTTGAGCCGCTCAGTATTGGTCACCAATAGGTCGTCACCGACTAACTGCAACTCGCTACCAAGTCGAGTAGTCATCTCCCGCCAATTTCCCCAATCCTCTTCGTCCAGACCATCCTCTACAGATAGAAGAGGGTAGTCACGCGCCATCTGTTCATACATAACAATCATATCTTCAGCGGTCATTCGTCTACCTTCAGTTGCGAGATTGTAGCCGCTGTCGTCATGAAACTCACTGGCCGCAACATCAAGTGCCAGCGCAATATCACGCCCTGGCGTAAAGCCGGCTGTCTCAATTGCTCGCATAATGAGCGAGATAGGCTCACCATTTCCACCCCTCACACGAGGTGCATAGCCACCCTCATCGCCAACCGTCGTAGGATACTCCTCGTCTTTTAATACCTTCGCCAGTGCGTGGAACACTTCTGTGCCCATTTGCAGGGCCTCAGCAAATGTCGCTGCACCAATCGGCACTATCATATACTCCTGAATGTCAGTGGCGCCAAGCGCATGCTGGCCACCGTTCATCACATTCATCATTGGCATTGGCAGTGTCCACTGTTCACGTGGCGTCCATGAGATCTCCCCGATGTACTCGTAGAGCGGCACCTGCTTGGCCGACGCAGCCGCCTTCGCAACCGCTAGGCTCACTGCAAGGAGCGCATTAGCCCCAAGACGTGACTTATCTGGCGTCCCATCAATGTCGCGCATCAGCTGATCAATACCAGCCTGATCAAAAGGTGAAAGGCCCAGTAGCGCATTCTTTAGTTCACCGTTGACGTGCTCAACAGCCCGCAAGACTCCCTTGCCGCCAAATGCCTCACCACCATCGCGCAATTCGAGCGCTTCATGCGCTCCGGTGCTCGCACCAGATGGCACTGCCGCACGGCCCATCATACCGTTTGTCAAGGTGACATCGGCCTCAACGGTTGGGTTGCCTCGTGAATCTAAAATTTGCCTCGCATATACATCAGAAATAGTTACATCCATACTGCTTATGGTACCATAATCAGTCGAGGAACACGACCGCATGCAGGGCTTTTTTATAAATAAAAAACACCACATCAAAGTGGGTTATCTTTTTATTATATCAAATAGTGATGCAAATGTCAACTGATGCTTGTCAAATTCCACTCTCGGTGCTATGATAGGAGCACATTACATCAATGCTGGGAGGCTGAAAAAGCCGTTATTACCACAGAAAGGATTCATACATTATGGCCAAGAAAGCCGATTTGCTTGAAAAGGCAGCTGAGCTAAAGCTCGACGTAACTGCAAAGAATACTATCGCTGAGATCGAGGCGGCTATTGCTGCTGTTGACCAGCCAGAAGAAGCACCTACTGAGCAGGAAGTCGCCACAGAAGAAGCTCCAAAAGAAGCAACTGTCGCCAAGGCAGGCAAGCGCAGCCAAAAGGCCATTGAAGAGGCCGAGGCCAAAGCCGAAAAAGAAGCCCGCAAAGAAGCTGGCGACACTACTCCTCAGGATGAAGAGGCTGAATCTCACAGCAAGAAAGGCCCTCGTCCAATCACTCGTCCTCGTATCGAACGACGTGGCAAGAAATACCAGGAAGTCGCCAAGAAGGTCGACCCCACTAAGACCTACTCTCTCGAAGACTCGCTCAAACTTGCAGTCGAGACTAACCCTGCCAAGTTTGACGCCAGTGTTGAGATCCACGTTCGCCTCGGTGTTGATCCACGCCAGGCTGACCAGAATATCCGCGCAACCGTCGCCCTACCACACGGTACAGGCAAGACCGTACGTGTTGCAGTATTTGCCCCAGAGGGCGATCACGCAGCCGCAAAGCAGGCAGGTGCAGATATCGTAGGCGACGAAACTTTCCTGAAGCAGCTTGAAAAAGAAGAGCTTAACTTTGACATCCTTGTTGCAACCCCCCAGTACATGCCACGACTTGGTAAGTATGCTCGACTGCTTGGTCCACGCGGGCTCATGCCAAACCCAAAGAGTGGCACCGTTTCAACCAATGTCGCCCAGGCGACCAAAGAGGCTAAGGCGGGCAAAGTTGAATACCGTGTCGACAAGCAGGCGATTGTTCACTTGAGCATCGGCAAGGTCTCATTCGGCGCCGACAAACTTGTCGCCAACGCCGAAGCCTTCCTCGCAAGCCTGACTTCACAGAAGCCATCAAGCCTTAAGGGCGCGTTTGTAAAGAGCGCAAGCATCTCAACAACCATGGGCCCTGGCATCAAGGTTGAGTACA
>CAZHRI010000011.1:9430-11787 GCA_964534725.1 uncultured Candidatus Saccharibacteria bacterium | reverse complement strand
GCATAGCTAGGGCCAGTAGAGCGATCATGACAACCGAAGCTATGACCACGGTTGGCAGAGTAAACCCTCGCTGATAGTGACCAGTCCTCATGATATGTATGATTATATTATACTTCTGCTTATTTTACCAACGTGCTACAATAGCACTTAAGAAGTATCGAAAATGAAGGGAGCATTTTATGAGCGAAGACACAACACCAACTCACCAGGACGCTAAAGTAACAGTCTATTCGACCAGTTGGTGCGCGTTTTGTCACACCGAGATGGAATGGTTAAAAAAATTAGGCGTTGAGTTCAATGTAAAAGATATCGAAGCAGAGCCAGCAGCCCGTGACGAGCTACTGTCAAGGAATGGCGGCAACTTCCAGGGCGTGCCAGTCACCGACATCGCCGGTGAAATGATTCTTGGCTTTGACCGACCAAAGCTCGAAGATGCCCTTCGAAAGAATGGCTTAATCACCGAGTAGGCCACTCAAGCCTATCCCCGCAAGCCAAGCAGGCTCTACTCTCATTGAAGAGACTGCGAAATCCACCTGAGTGGATTATCGGCCGAACGCTAAATAACAGCGCCAGTGGCGCTGTTATTTAAAAGTGTTCTCTGAAAGGGGAGTAGAGTTTGATTGGTGCCTGAAGCCTATCTCTTCTACTCTTGCCCGACTTGGACGACTTCGCCGCCAAGCTTTTCCCGGAAATAGTTATCGTGGCTGACGTAGAGTATTGCGCCCGAATATTTCTGCAATGCTGTTTCGAGCTCCTCGATGCTCGGAAGGTCAAGGTGGTTGGTTGGCTCATCGAGAATCAGTAGCTGCGGATCATTCGCGAGCATTGCAATCAACTGAAAACGTGCCTTCTGGCCGCCACTAAGGCGCCGGATTGGCACCTTGCCATCACCTTCAGTGAATAAGTAGTCACTCATGAGCTGCCGCACCTTGGTACCGCTGATTGATAGCCCTTTATCTAGATACATTCGTTCAACAGCCTCCTCGAGGGGTAAATCAAAGTAGGTTGGCGCAACTTCTTGCTCGTAAATGCCAATACGCACCTGCGAATCTAGTGTCAGTTCGCCACCGAAGAAGGTGATAGCCGATGCTTCGGTGCGCCCTGATGCTCGAGACAGCAGTGCCTTGATGAGAGTAGTCTTACCGGCACCGTTTCGGCCACGTAACTCGACCGACTCTCCTTCGCGAAGATCAATGTTGACTCCGTCGAACAGCTGCGTGTCACCATAGCCCAATGCCACGTCTCGTGCCGACACCAAAATATGCTTACTGCGTGAATCGTCATCTTTTAGGTTGATTCGGACATTCTTCGCCTTAAACTTGTCGTACTGATTCGCGACCTTGTAGTTCAGATTCGCCACGGACTCTTTGTCAATCCAGAATGTGGGTTTTTCTTTTGCCTGTAGTTCAGCCAGTTCCGCACGAGACTGCTCCTCAAGGCGCTTAAACTTTTGGATCGTGCTTGGATTACGAGATTTTTCTTTCAACCGCTGATAGTCGATAACCTTCTGTTTGAGGTTCACAATACGCTTCTCAATCAACTCAAATTCGTTCATCTGCGAGCCAGTGCTTACGGCATTTTGCTTTAGATATGCATCGTAGTTGCCCTTAAAGCTGACGCTGCCACCATCCTTGAGCTCAACAATCCTATCGACTTCAGCCAGTACGTCACGGTCATGCGTGATCACCAGCACCGCTTCGCGAGCTGACTTCAGCCACTCAACGAACTGCGCCTTTGCGACATAGTCCATGTGGTTGGTCGGTTCGTCTACGAGCGCCAGATGCGCATCTGAGTGCATAATCTTCACCACCTCAATCAGACGCTTCTGGCCGCCCGACAGGGTAGAGAAAGCCCGGTGGGCAACACCCGGCAGCTGAAAATTCTCTAGCTCTCGCTCTATCTGCTCTTCGATTTGATAAAAACCCTTGTCATCAAAGCGCTGCAATGCCGCGGTATACGCTTCAATCTTTTTCATATCATCACCCATAGTTAATGGATACGTTTCGATAACATGGCTCAGCTCGGAATACTCGGGCAGACCTGCCAAGATATACTGTAGAACCGTCGTTTCACCCATGTTGTGGTGCTCCTGGGCGGTTGCCACCACGGTCGTGCCTCGGCGATAAATTACTTCTCCGCTAAAGTCTTTGTCGGTGCCTGCGAGTACACCAAATAATGTTGATTTGCCCACACCGTTTCGACCGATTACGCCGATTTTTTCTCGCGTCTCTATACTGAACTTCACGTTACTCATCAGAAGTTTCGGCCCAAAGGATTTTTCGGTGATATGGATATCGGCAATCATCTGACCTATTATACAGTCTCGGAGCCCCTCTGTCACACCTCAAGCGCTATGT
>CAZHRI010000011.1:0-9330 GCA_964534725.1 uncultured Candidatus Saccharibacteria bacterium | reverse complement strand
CATCTGACCTATTATACAGTCTCGGAGCCCCTCTGTCACACCTCAAGCGCTATGTATTGCTATATATCCTGATTTGTGGTATTCTACAGTGTCCCTATTCGACGCACGAAGGAGTACATATGGGAGACCTTGAAGAGAGCAGTCTCTTGAGTCAGCTAGTTGTCGCACTCATGAGAGTTCATGCGCCCGACAACCCTGGGGAGAGCACGCAGCACAATGCACGCGTAACCCTTCCTGACGGACGAGTCATCGAGACCAACCTCGCCATTACGTTGCGAGGCACCGTCTCGCCCACACCCTAAGGAGCTGCAATGGCCGCACACAAGGACAGGCGAAAGCAAAAGCCTGTAAAGGCAATGCCTCCGGACCGTCTGATCCACTGGCCGATGAAGGTCGGTGTTGGGCTTATCACCGGACTGCTGATGCTTATCCCTGCGATACTCGGCATCGGTTTTCTGTCCATTCGCCAGTTTATCCACTGGCTACAAGATCGAAAGGGAAAGCGCCGGGAGACGTCCGGGGCGGAGTAATATCCGCCCCGGCCTCCCGGCCGTATTTACATTTTGCTAATGGTATGATATAATATAATCACATGGAATCCACAGAAAATATAATTTGGGCCGACCAGGCATTTGGTTCATCACTCGACGACTCGCTTGAGACGTACGCAAATCTCCCAGATGATATTAGAAATTATCTTGACCGCATCTCTGATATCGACTTCGATGCTGCAGAAGAGCTGCTTTCGATAGTCACCGATCAGGCGCGTCCAATCGAGATTAGCGTCGTACGTCAGCTTATGGTCAATTTCTTGAGCGAGCACGACGAGCGCGTTATCGTCTAGCGGCTCATCTGTTATAATGACCAGCATGGCTAGGAAGAAAACCCCCTCAACCGGAGCAGTGCTCAACCGTCGTGCACGGTTTGACTACCAACTCGGCGAGGAGATTGTTGCCGGTATTATCCTCACGGGCCCAGAGGTGCGCGCCGCTCGTGACGGTCACGTGCAGCTGAAGGGCGCTTTCGTCAGCGTTCGTAGTGACGAGCTCTGGCTTAATAACGCTAGCTTTTCTTTGCGCCTCAACCAACGCGGCGAGACCAACGCCCGAACAGTAGACACCACAGCACGAAAACTCCTCGCAAGTCGTCGGCAAATTGAGCACTTCATGGCTGCTAAATCTCAAGGTATGACTATCGTGCCGACAAAGCTACTGACAAGCGGCAAATTCATTAAGGTTGTAATTGCGCTCGGTAAGGGCAAGAAGAATTACGACAAACGCCAGACCATCAAACGGCGCGATCAAGACCGCGATACTAAGCGCGCGTTGAGCCAGCGATAACCCGCTCGTAAAGTTTGGCTAATTTCTTAACCTGCTGTCGTTCGGTAAACTTTGAGGCGAGTTTTTTACTCACATCTCCAAACTCTGCGCGCTTTTTTGGGCTCCTTAGCAATGAAATAATCCCATCAGCCATGCTCTCGGGGCTATTCTCTACAAATACTCCGCTCTCGCCATTTCGCACAACTTCGGAGACCTTTTGGTCAATAATCACGATTGGCTTTCGAGCATGAGCCGCCTCATGAAGCACCCAGCCTTGGGTGTCTTTAAGTGAAGGGAAGCAGAAGACGTCAAGCACCTCATAGACCACTCCGAGCGACTCTCGTGGCATTGCACCAGTAAAGATAACTCGCTCACCATACCCAGAGTCCTGCGCCATTGCTTCAAGAGCCTTTCGGTATTCAAAATCACCGACAAACAGTAGTTTGGATTTCGGACGAGCCTCTGCGACAAACTCTTCGAACGCCTGAACCAATAGCGCAAGATTCTTCTCTTCGCCGAGCCTTCCCACAAATCCAAATACCTCATCAGACTTTGTTAGGCCCCATGTGCGTCGAAACGCATCAACTTGCTCCGAAGTAGGGCGGGGCAGTGCGTTCACTCCATTGGGCATCAAATCAATATCGTACGAATAGTCGTCACTTTGCCACGCCAGCAGCTGCTCGCGACTTTTTCTCGAGAGAGCGATGACCGCATCGGCCTTGCTGTACAGCATCGTTATCACGGTTTCGATAATCGCACGGTTCCACTTGGTCACACCCATCCGTGGACGATATAGCTTCACAATCTCTTTCAGGTCTTTTCCGTCAAGTTTGACCGAGAGAGGGAATATTACACCTGCGAGCGCCAATGCACCCGGAAGCACTGCAGGGTAGTGCTCAACGAACTCGTACATATCCGTACAGTGTTGAATCACGCTAGGGACGTCATACTTATAGGCTGCACGCATACCCATCAGGCCAATCTGAGACGGCGTAAAAATATGAATTACATCTAGTTCGAGTTTCTTGATCTTCGCAAGCTCCCATGGGGGAAAGAAAATCGACGTGTCATAATCATCAAAAAAACCCCCCTTGAGACTTGGAAACCGTATCACATGCCCGTTGTCATTAAGCTCATCGTCTTTACCTGGTGCGATGGTTTTTGCGGGGCAAAACACGAAGACTTCATGCCCCAGCCCCTCAAGTTCGCGCTTGAGTGACTCAACCACGAACACAATACCATTAATTGACGGCCGATAGGTGTCAGTAAATAATCCTATACGCATGAATTTACTTCATTGTACCACGAAGCAATTGACGATAGAACTCTACAGCCCTAGCTGCGCCCGATGAACTATCGAACCTTTGTGCGATATTGCGAGATCCTGCAATAGTTTTTTCTCTAAGTCGAGGGTCATTGCGCAGTCTTCTTACCGCATCAGTGAATTCATCATCCGTGGTGACCATGAGCGCATCCGGACGAAAAGTGTCATTGTACTGTGGGATGTCCCGTAATACTATTGGTAGCCCTGCGCCAGCCGCCTCTAATACGCACATTGGGTGATTCTCCTGCATTGCAGGCAAGACGAATACGTCTGCTGCAGCATAGTATTTACGTACTTCGTGCAACTGAATTACTCCCGTAACTGTCATATTGTCAGGAACATTATCAATTAGCTGCTTCATGGCAGAATACTCTGCACCCAGGTGCTTAAATGGTATCCCGCCAATCCAGTAAAACTTAGCGTCTGGCATTGATTTAGCGATATTTATAAAAGTATCGAGCCGCTTGCGAGGTTGGACCTGCCCGTTTCCGATAACAACAAACTGGTCCTTCGATAATCCCAGCTCCTCGCGAAATCGCCTCTTTTCATCTTCGGTGGAGCGATACTGCTCCATGTCCACTGTATTATAAAGTAACTCAACATTCCTAAGCCCCATTTCGCCGACCAGTTCATCGCGAACCATCGCCGAACATGCGAGCACTAAGTCCGCTCGACTGTACACAAGCTTCAGCCAGAGTCGCCCTATGGGCTTCCAGTATTTGGCTGCTCGCAGAGAGCCAATAAAGCTATCAGGCACTAGGTGGGCAGAAATAACTTTCTTACCATTGCGCCTGAGCAACCGGCCAAGTGCATACATGCCAACTGTCTGGACATGCACGATATCTGCTGGTCGGTTAGTATTGATATCTATGTCGATGTCTTCTCGGTCCCGCAAGGCATTCGTTATCTCTCTGTACGCGGTGTGCACCCCATGACCCTGAACAGTAAACTCACTTTCGGAGATCATGTTGACTCGGATTTTCGTCTGCGCGTCCTTAAAGGGGCTATTGACCATGAGGGTCATTATACCAGTTATCAAAATGAGCGACGAGATTGACATTACATTGTTAATGTGCTATAATTTAATTATGCTCGACTATAATTTTAGCTCCAGGAGCCTGCGTTACCAGACGACCAGCCTTGGTGCTCCTGGCGAAATGACTAGTCATCCTGACAAAGAACATCCTATTATTGCGAGTCCCAATATGGCAACTAGGCTGCGAGTTCAAAAAGAACTTGCCGGCACTATGAAGACCATCGAGTCAAAAGATGGTAGCGGTGCCATTGAAACAGCGATGCTCAATACAGATGCTTCTTCAGAGAAAGGGCTTCGAATCTACAGCATGGGCATTGGTGGCGACATCTCACACCCAGTTGCACAGCTCGAACTACAGCACCTCGCCGCAGCAAACCCCGAGCAGGCAACCCTCGTTCTAAATAACGCCGGATCGGGTGGGTCTAGCCGAGTACCTCGCGACATCATGCAAAAAATGAAGCGATCTGGAAGCTACACCCTCCAGGGAGAATGGACTATGAATACCCTGAGTGAAATATCTGAGAAGTATGACAATACACTCAGTTTTGAGGGAAATTCTGCTGGGGCGCGGCTAAGTCTCGGTATGGCAGCAGCACTGCTCATTAAGCTAGACGAGTACACCGTCAAGCATGTACGAGTAATGGATCCACCTGGCGCAAAAAATCACACCCACGTCGGCATGCTAGCATGCTTTGTACGCCAGGCCCCACACGCTTCTGGATATAGATCATCACCCTATAACCCATACCGCAATGAGAATCTGCACGAAGAGATGACTGCACATTTATTTGCCAACAAAGCTGGCTTGATTGATAATGCCTGGAACCATCCTATGGTCATGCGAAAGCAGTCGGGATTTGCGAAAGATATACAAAACACCATCCAGGTCATATCCGCACAGGGTGATCTCTCCATTATTCAGCCAGAGTCGAGTGAGTTTGCGAAGCCAGAAGATATGCTAAGGGCAATAGGACAAGCTTCTCTAGGTGTCACGTCTCTAGATCAAACTCCACGCATTCAGCACATCCTCTTAAGACGCCACTCACATGCCATAATGTCAGATAAGACCGGCCCCAACCCGACAGCAACAGCTTACGAGATAGCTCGATACGAAGCAGAGCAATCGCATACTTAGATTTTGTGCTCAGGTGCAACGATAGCTGCCGCTACGGTATTTGATACAATGACCATATGAAGTTATTTTCCTGGAACGTCAATGGTATACGCGCCGTCATCAAGAAGGGTGAATTTGCTAAATTCGTAGACACCTACGACCCTGACGTCATCTGCTTGCAAGAAACAAAAGCCAAGCAGGGGCAGGCGGAAATCGATCTGCCAGAGTACGAAGAGTACTGGAATAGCGCCGAAAAAGCGGGGTATAGCGGCACCGCGATATTTAGCAAAGTAAAGCCGCTATCGGTCATCAACGGCTTTGCTGAAACAATAGCCGAGAAATACGACCTCGCAAACGACAGTTATGGAGACCCGTCAAAAGAGGGGAGGATCGTCAGTGCAGAGTTTGATGAATTTTGGGTAGTCACCGTCTATACACCGAATAGCAAGGGTGACCTGTCGAGACTATCACTTCGCCATAAGCAGTGGGATCCAGCATTTCTCGCTCACGTCAAAGAACTTGAAAAAACCAAGCCCGTGCTCTTTTGTGGCGATCTCAATGTCGCTCATCAAGAGATTGATCTGGCTCGGCCAAAGGATAATGTCGGCAAGCACGGCTTTACTGACGAAGAACGCGCTGGATTTCAGGCGTTTCTGGACAACGGATTTGTTGACACCTTTCGAGCCACATACCCCGAGAAGGCTGACGCGTACACTTGGTGGACTCACTGGGCGAATGCTCGGGCGCGCAACATCGGGTGGCGTATCGACTACTGGCTCGCCAGCTCATCGCTTGCGGACAAGGTCACCAACCCTCAGATTCACCCAGAACAAACAGGCAGCGATCACTGCCCGGTGAGTATCGAGGTTATGTGATGAAATCGCCGCTTCGTACACACTTTTGGGCACTCGGCATCCTGATTGTTTTAACAGCCATCCTGATCATCGCAGTATCACTCTATGGATGGCAAAAGATTGTCACCCCGAAAGCAACACCAGAGGCGCCAACGAATGGCCAGCCTTCAGACGACACCCCCAAGCCAACCGCCGTCATGATAGAACTGCCCGGTGCTCAGCCAGTCACTGCCATCACCGAAGATTACTTGAGTGATTCCAGTCTTTGGCGGCTGGTCAATAAGTCGCACCCGCTCGATGACATTGACTACCGTCCCGAGATCACTCTGCCCGATGTTGATACCCGCCAGGACAAGTCACTCGACGAGAGGTCGGTGCGTAGCGACATCGCACCAGCCGTCGTCGCACTTTTTACAGGCGCCAAGGATGCCGGATACTCACTGCAAATAGGCAGCGGCTTTCGCAGTTCAAGCCTACAAAACACGTACTACACCAACTACAGCCGAGTGTATGGGCAGGCAGCCGCCGATGCTGTCAGTGCAAAGCCTGGCTACAGCGAACACCAGACAGGACTCGCCATCGACCTGACTACACCCGACCACTCCTGCTATCTCGAGGATTGTTTTGGTGAAACACCCGCAGGCAAATGGCTGGCAGGCCACGCGCATGAACACGGCTTTATCTTGCGATATCCACTCGAGAAAGAGGGAATAACCGACTTTCGCTACGAGCCATGGCACTTTCGCTACGTCGGTAAAGACCTCGCGCGCGCCATTCATGAATCCGGCCTGTCGTTCGACGAAGTCGCCCCACACCTAGAGACTGCTCGTCAAGAGCTACTACAGCGCGGAGCTATCACGGAGTAATCGTTACGTCGACCGAATCACCCAGCCAGTCACGTAATTTTTGACTGCGCTCCTCGACGGTCGTGCCAAATAATCTGGCCTCTGCCTGAGCATTATCTAGGGACTGAAGTTTCAGGTTGCGCCTAGCCTCAAGCCGCGACGCCTTAGCGTCTGCCTCCGACCACTCATAGCTCATAAACGTGCCTGTAAAAGAAATGTCAGTGATGGCAATGCCTTTACCTGAGTTAGTGACAGTAAACCCAGCGACTCCACCAGTGAGCTCATCGACCTGCAGCTGGCTGGAAAGCATATTGCCGATAGAATACCAGGTAAGCGTTTGAGCGCCGTCCGTACGCGTCAACCACTCAACAGGCTGCAGCACATGTGGACCCGTACCAACAATGACATCAGCCCCAAGGTCAGCAAGCATTTGAGCCGATTGCCGCTGATCAGAATTAACCTCGTGCGAGTCTTCGGTGCCCCAATGCATCGACACAATAACCACATCTGCATTCTGGCGCGCCTCTTTCATGAGCGCTTCAACCAGCGCTTTGTCATGATACAAGTTAACACTAAAGCTGTGGGGAAGGGCGGCATTGCTAAAGTCGGCAAATGCCAAAAAAGCCACTACGATGTCATTTTTTTCAAAGTAGCGCACTGCATTTTGCTCATCGACACTCCGATTGGCACCCGCAACGGCGAGCATTTCATACTTATCCCATTCATCGAGCGTTGCATTGACTGCCGCCTGACCCTTGTCGGCCATGTGGTTGTTTGCTAGATTTATCATATTACACCCCGCACCGCTCAGGTCCCTCACAAATTCGGTTGGCGCGTTGAATGTTGGGTAGCCACTGATGCCATACTCGTGTCCCGCAGCGGGACTTTCGGCGTTGCAAAACACAACATCACTGCCCTGGTAAAGTGTGCGGATTTCAGCAAAATATCCAGAAAAATCATAGCCCGATGTCGTGCGAGCCTGTGACACAACAGAGTCATGAGCCAACATGTCGCCCATCGCCGCAAATCTCAGCGAGGGCAGTTCGTCGTCCTCACCGGACACAGGACTGTGCGTATTGATCTTTGGGGCTTCTGTGCGCAACCGAGGAGCAATCATATACGTGTAACAAAACAACCCCGCTACAATAACAAACGCCGCCCCGGCAACAATCAACCACATCCTTTTACTGCCGTGTGCGCCTGGTCGCATCTTCATGACTGCATTATACACCTCATCTCACTAACCCAAGAGGCCACCAGATGTGCTAGACTAGAGCTATGAAGAAGTTTGCGGTGTTTGATATTGACGGGACGATATTTCGCTGGCAACTCTACCACGAGATGTTTGACGAACTATATCGACGTGGCCACCTATCCGAACGGGCAGTAAAGCCAATATTTGAAGCTCGCAACGCCTGGCGGGATCGCAAAGCAAGTTTTGGTGACTACGAGCTCGCCCTGGTCAATACTATGGAGACAGAAATCATCGGCCTGCCGGAGTCAGCACTCATTGATGCGGCAGACACCATCATCACCGCCCAAGGTGACCGCATCTATCACTACACTACGGAACTTTTGAGGTCTCTGCGAGCTCAAGGCTACACCATCTTAGCCATAAGCGGCTCTCAACAACAAGTTGTCGATAAATTTGCTGCCCTGTATGACATCAGCATAGTTCATGGGCGCCAACACACGGTCGTAGACGGAATCATCACCGACAAGGGTCCAACGGTCTACGGATATAAGGCTGCGATTCTGAAAAAACTCGTGGACGAGCACGATCTTGACTGGGATGACTCATACGCCATCGGCGACACCAGCTCGGACGCCGACATGCTTGAGCTCGTCACACACCCCATCGCCTTTAATCCCGACAAGAAGCTTTATGAACGAGCTCGCAAAGAAGGCTGGAAGATTGTTGTCGAACGTAAAAATATAATTTACGAGTTATCATCTGATGGAAATACATTCGTACTGGCGTAGGCAGGACGCAGGGAAGCCACTCTTTCCCGATATCGAATGGAATAAGCCCGAACGCCGAAACATGGCAGGGAAGCTCGGCATCATTGGCGGCAATAAGCTAAGTTTTGTCGCAGCTGCGGACAGCTACCAAATAGCTGTTGGAGCAGGAGTCGGTGAAGTGCGCGTACTGCTACCGGACGCACTCAAAAAAAGCGTACCCGTCAGCATGACGGACGTTATGTTTGCGCCCACTAACAACTCTGGCAGTCTCGCCACCGAGGCCGCAGCTGAAGTTGCGTCAATAGGTGAGTGGGCTGACGTACTATTACTTTCGGGCGATGCAGGCAAAAATAGTCAAACTGCGATGCTCTACGAGGCCCAAGTCACCGACTACGCAAAACCTTTGGTCATTACTCGTGATGCCATCGATCTTCTGCAAAATAGCTTCCCGGTCCTACTCGACAACCCCAACACCGTCCTAGTCGCCTCGCTAGCCCAGGTGCAGCGAATGTTTCGAGCGGTCTACTACCCAAAGATGATTACATTTAGCATGCAGCTTGCACAGCTTGTCGAGGTACTTCATAAATTTACTCTTACATACCCAGTATCCATCATGACACTGCATACCGAGCAGCTCATCATCGCCAGGGGTGGAGAAGTCATCACCCAAGGCTGGAACGACCCAATGCGCATATGGCGAGGCCACACCGCTGCCCGCGCCGCCAGCTACCTCGTCTGGACCCCCCAGGCGCCGCTCAAGGCTCTCGCCGCGAGCATCGCGTAGAGCATTCAACCAAGCACTTCAATGATATACTGAAGGCATGTTCTTACTGCTTGCGCTTTTGGCGATAATCTTGCCGCTCGTCCTACTGATGC
>CAZHRI010000010.1:0-11937 GCA_964534725.1 uncultured Candidatus Saccharibacteria bacterium | reverse complement strand
TTAGCACAAAGAGTAAAATATGTCAAGGGAACACTATGCCTCGACATATATCACCCGGTGCATATATAGGGGTAGATATAGTAAAACACTATGTGGAAAAATGGTGATACATGTGGACGAGTGTACGGTAGCACTGGCCCTGTATGGACTATCTACTAAAGAAAAAAGACTGCCATAAGACAATCTTTTTACAATGGTGGGCGATAGAGGATTTGAACCTCTCACCTCCTCAACGTCAATGAGGCGCTCTAGCCAAATGAGCTAATCACCCAAACGGGATGTATTGTATCGAAAGGTGCGGGGTTTAAGATGATTTGTCTAGAGCGCTGCGCTAGTATTTACGCTGAAGGCTCTCCAAATGAGCTAATCACCCAAGAACACCACTTATCATACCAAACAGGGGCAAAAGTTGCAACAACAGAGGAGCTGGTGTATGCTTATTTCAAGCTATGACGCGGTCTAACCATCCGCCGAGCACGTGGAAAGCGATTGCGGTGCCACGCTAATACTACCGGAGTAAGAGTTAATGCTAAGGTGGAACCTCCGCATCGTCGGACCGAAGCGCGCTAAAACGATATGTTTTATGGCGTGCTTTTTATAATTTATAAGGAGATAGAGTGAAAAAGATTTGGTTGGTAGTAGCAATCGTGATCGTGGCTGGGGTATTTAATTTTATTCCTCAGACCGGAGAGTTCAATGAGCCAAAGGGGGCACTTGGGCCGACCGTAGCCTACGAAGCACGCCTAGACGTTCCCAGCATGTGCAATATGATGGGCGTATCTGTAACTTCCGAGTATCGTGGCTGGCCACTTGTCGCGTATGGTCCATACGATGAGTGCTGGAGGGCGCGCAGTACCTATGTGGGGAGTATAATTATCAATTCGCTGATTGCCGCCGGAGGCGTTACTGCCGGATGGTTTGGCGTTAAGTGGTTAAGGAGGATAGGTAAGTGAATGAAGAACAGCTACGCGCAATGCGCCATAGCCTGGCGCACATTATGGCGGCAGCAGTGCAGCGACTATGGCCAGACGCCAAGTTCGGTGTAGGGCCGGTGGTTGAGAACGGATTTTATTATGATATTGATCTGGGCGAGCGCAAGATTTCGGAGCAGCAGTTTGCCAAGATTGAAAAGGAGATGCGCCGGATTATCGAGTACGGTGATGTGTTTGAGCGATCGATGATGTCGATTGACGAAGCGATTACTTGGGCGCGCGAAAATGGTCAGCCATATAAAGAGGAGCTGCTCAATGACTTGAAGCGTCAGGGGACGACAGTCGCCAAAGACCTTGACGCAGATGAGCTGGGGCTAGCGACAGACGGAGATTCAGCAGTTGAGGAAGTTTCATTCTACCGAAACGGCAAGTTTCTTGACCTGTGTCGTGGTCCGCACGTGGAGAATACAAGAGATGTCGGTGCATTTAAGCTGATGCGAGTAGCTGGTGCGTACTGGCGTGGTAATGAAAAGAATCCGCAGATGCAGCGGCTTTACGGTGTCGCATTTGCAACCGAGCAGGAGCTCGACGACTATCTTGAGCGACTTGAGCAGGCAAAGCTCCGTGACCACCGGAAACTTGGCAGGGAGCTAGACCTATACACGATGTCGCCACTGGTTGGTGCGGGCCTACCGTTATTTACTCCGCGCGGCACCGTGCTGCGTGAAAAAGTAGCACAATTTTCAAATCAGCTGCGTGAGGCAAAGGGCTTTACAAAAGTTTGGACGCCAAATATAACCAAAACGGCGCTCTACGAAAAGAGCGGCCATTGGGATAAGTTCGGTGATGAGCTGTTTTTGGTGACGAGTCAGGAAACTGACGACAAGATGGCGCTCAAGCCAATGAACTGCCCGCACCATACTCAGATATATGCGTCTCAACCGCGAAGTTATCGAGATATGCCGGTGCGATTCCTCGAGACAACTACTGATTACCGCGACGAGAAGACAGGGGAGCTTGGTGGATTGAACCGAGTTCGGTCACTCACCCAGGACGATAGCCATGTATTTGCCCGGCCCGATCAGATCGAGCAAGAGATTGACGGGCTACTCGCGAGTGCTCGTGAGCTGTATGAGACGATTGGCATGAAGCTACGAGTTCGACTGAGCTACCGAGACGATAGCGATGCGTATCTTGGTGACTCGGAGTTATGGGAGTCAGCTCAGGCGCAGCTCAAGGCGGCGGTTGAGGCGAACGGGCTCGAGTACTTTGAGGAGGCCGGGGAAGCAGCCTTTTACGGTCCAAAAATCGACTTTATGGCGACTGATGCAATTGGGCGCGAGCATCAAGTTGCAACTGTGCAGCTTGATTTTGTGCAGCCTGAGCGATTTGAACTGGAGTATACGGCCGAGGACGGCGTCAAGGCTCGACCCGTGATGATTCACTGTGCGCTACTTGGGTCAATTGAGCGATTTTTGAGTGTATTTATTGAGCATACAGCAGGTTGGTTCCCGCTCTGGGTAGCGCCCGAGCAAGTGCGCATTTTGACGATCAATGATACGGTGCTCGACTATGTTGAGGAGATAACAACAGTTCTCTCAGGGGTAGTCTTGATGCAGCCAATAAAATACAACGAAGTGAGATTTACAACAGATGCTCGCAATGAAAGTCTCGGCAAGAAGATCCGTGAAGCAACTGCGATGAAGATCCCAGTCCAGTTGATTGTCGGTCCGAAAGATAAAGAGTCACGGGAGGTGAG
Organism: uncultured Candidatus Saccharibacteria bacterium; assembly: GCA_964534725.1. Classification (GTDB taxonomy): domain Bacteria; phylum Patescibacteriota; class Saccharimonadia; order Saccharimonadales; family Saccharimonadaceae; genus Nanosynbacter. The sequence goes on along the minus strand of CAZHRI010000010.1, from coordinate 9,246 downwards.
TGTACGCACGCAGGCTGGAGAAGAAAAAATGAGCCTCGAGCAGCTAGCCGAGTACCTGAAGGCACTGTAGTGAGGAGGGCTCGAATTGCCAAGTAACGTGTTGCGAGATGCTGTGTATCGGCTCATGGCAGAGTTGCCGGATGGTCGGGTGACGACCTATGGCGACTTGGCGGTATTTGCGGGGCATGCGTATGCGGCGCGGCGGGTCGGCGAGATAGCGCACGGTGGGCCTTCGGAGTTGCCCTGGCATCGGCTAGTTAACTTTAGGGGTAGCCTCGCAGTAGGCTTTCCTGGTGGGCAGGAGGTGCAGCGGCAATTGTTGGAGCAGGATGGCATCGCTGTTGACGAGCAAAATCGCGTCGTCAATTTTGAGGAGCTCAGATGGCGACGGTAGTAGGCGGTCCGCTTATTGTCATAGCTGGTCCGACGGCAAGCGGTAAGACAGACTTGGCAATTCAGCTCGCTGAGCAACATAAGGGCGAGATTATTTGTGCAGATAGTCGTACGGTCTACCGAGGTATGGACGTAGGCACAGCTAAGCCGACGGCCGAAGAGCAGGCCCGGGTGCCACACTGGGGACTTGACCTAGTGAATCCCGGCGAGCGTTTTACAGCTGCGGACTTCAAGGTGTACGCTGAACAGAAGATACGCGAGATACGTAACCGAGGGCATGTGCCATTTCTGGTTGGAGGCACAGGGCTTTATATTGACGCGGTAGTCTTTAGCTTTCAGTTTGCTCCGGCGCCCGACGAGTCATTTCGACAACAGCTGGACGCGATGAGTGTTGAAGCCCTGCAACAGTATTGTAAAGAAAACAACATATTTTTACCAGAAAATACGAACAACAAGCGCCACCTTGTACGGACAATTGAGCGAAATAACATAAGCGGTATCAGGCGCTCAGTGCCGATCGATAATTCACACATTGTAGGAATTACAACAGATAAACAAACATTACGAACAAGAATTGAGCACAGGTCCGAACAATTCTTTTTACACAACGTTGTCAAAGAGGCTACATTATTGGGCGAAACTTATGGCTGGGACAGCGAAGCGATGACAGGAAATATCTATCCACTCGTCCGCAGGTTTATTGATGGGCAGATCGGCGAATCAGAACTACGCGAGCAGTTCGCGGTGAGTGACTGGCGGCTCGCCAAGCGTCAGATGACATGGCTCAGAAGAAACCCGCACATACTTTGGGCAACGCGCCAATCAGCTGAACACTATTTGTTGAGTCGCTTGGCGGATATAAAAACTGTGCTACAATAAACAGAGAGGAGACGGGTGATATAAACATGATTGACGCATTATTTGGTTCAAAAACGAGAGTGAAATTGCTTCATCTCTTTCTGAGCAATCCTGACAAGTCGTTCTATGTACGTGAAATTACACGCCTGATCGACGAGCAGATTAACTCAGTCAGGCGAGAGCTGGCCAACATGCTGTCAGTTGGTATTATTCTCTCTGATAGTGCTGACAATAAGCTCTATTACGCAGCAAATCAGCAATATGAACACTTTAGTCCGCTTCGACAGATTTTCTCAGACGCAACGGCGAAAAAGTCTGGTGGAATCAGCAGCACAGCCGAATTAACGTGGCAGAATGACCTTGCCAAACTGTCGGGCATTCGTTTGGCTGTTGCCGCTGGAGTACTGGTGCGCGGCTCTGCAAGTCAGGTCGATTTGTTGTTAGTGGGCAATATCCCACGGGCCAAGGTGTCGGCTTTCATGAAGAAGGTAGAAAAAGCTGAGGGGAGAGACCTCAACTATACCGTGATGACGTACGATGACTTCTATTATCGTCTTAGTGTGCGTGACAAGTTTATAGCAGAAATAATCAATGGTGCATGTTCAGTCTTGGTGGATACGGACAATATACTGGCCAGTCAAGAAAAGGAGAAGTAGATGTTTGATATAGAGTATAAGGGTGCGAATTCTGTAGTATTTACCACTAAGAAGACTCGGGTAATTTTTGACCCCAACTTGTCGCATGTGGGCGCAAAAGAAGTGGCCGTAAATAGCGATGTTGAGGTGACTACCGAAGACCGATTTGCGGCAGTAGTTGGAACTCCACGCCTGCGTTTCAGTAGTCCGGGCGAGTATGAGGTAGGTGAGGTGTCCTTGACTGGTATCCCGGCAAGGCGCCATATTGACACAGAAGACCAAGGTAATCACGCAACAATTTATCGTGTAGTAATCGGCGACATTCGTATCGCAGTTATTGGTAATGTTGCACCGAAACTTGACGATAATCAACTAGAGGCGCTTGGAGTAGTAGATATGGCAGTTATTCCAGTCGGCGGTGGCGGCTATACGCTAGATGCGACTGATGCATCGGTTATGCTGCGGCAGATTGAGCCCCGAGCAGTAATACCGGTACATTATGCAGACACGGGACTTACCTATGAGGTGCCCCAGGAAGAGCTTGATGTCTTTGTCAAGGAACTAGGTGTGGGCGTGATAGAGGCGGGCACCAAGCACAAGATTAAGGGCGACTCAAGTATCCCCGAGCAGATGACAGTTATTAAGATCGCAAGAAGCTAAGTCTTAGTGGATTGATATCAAAAAACACCTTCTGAGAAGGTGTTTTTTGTATGCTGAGCTGTATTAGCTCGCTGTATTTACTGGCTGACCTAGAAGACCCTTCTTTTTTAGGGTGCGAATAGCGTGAGTGCTGAGGGTCATAGTAACCTTCTGCCCGTCAACGACAAATGTCTTCTTCTGTAGGTTAGGCTTGAATACGCGCTTGGTGCGTCGCAAAGAAAAGCTGACGTTGTTGCCAGACTGCTTGCCCTTGCCAGTGAGTTCACATCGTGATGCCATTTGGTACTCTCTTTACGTTAATTTAATTCAATCTATAGTATTGTAGCGATATTTAACGGTTTCGTCAAGATGGTATAATGGATAACATGGATTTCGGCTATATTGCGATAGTACTAGGTGTGATTTTGGTGTCAATGACGCTGCACGAGGCGATGCACGCCTTTATGGGGTATTTTCTTGGAGATGACACGGCTAAGGCCCAGGGTCGGCTGACATTAAACCCATTGAAACATATTGACCCAATTATGACGATTGCACTCCCGGTATTTCTGGCTATCATGGGTGGTCCTGTCTTTGGTGGAGCCAAGCCGGTGCCGTTTAACCCTGCTCGTGTGCGGTACGGTGAGTGGGGGGCGGCGATGGTGGCGCTGGCGGGCCCATTCACGAACTTATTACTTGCGTTCTTGGCGTTTGGAGCCGGGGTGGTCAGTGGTGTGATATCTTCGGCGGGGGTCGAGGTGTCGCTACTAGGGGAGATTATTATTACGGCTGTTAGTGTAAACCTTGGATTCTTTGTGTTCAATATGCTGCCGATTCCGCCATTGGATGGGTCGCGTGTACTATATGCGCTCGCACCCGATGGCGCACGAGGTGTTATGGAGCAGATCGAGCGCTACGGTATATTTGTGGTGTTCGCCATTGTCATGCTGGGCTCCTCTGTTATCGGGCAAATTATGTTCTCGAGCATTAATGGAATTATCAGCCTGTTCACGCTCATTTTCCAGGTTTAGCCAAGCTAGTTATGTTATACTAAAGGTAGCCCTAGGCGGGCGCTAGGCACAAATGATTTTCCTAACATCATTTGATAGGGAGCTCTAATGATTCATTGCTGTTGTAGTGATTTGCGAGCACCCACCTTGCATCTATGCGGGGAATATCACGTGCTCGGCAAGCGCTCTAGGGCTTTTTTGTCGACAAAATATCGGGGCGTGGCGCAGTTGGTAGCGCGCACGGCTGGGGGCCGTGAGGTCGCTGGTTCAAATCCAGTCGTCCCGACCAATAAAGAATAATTATAATTATGATTCAACGTATATCAGTCAGGGTGCGAATCGTCAGCGAGGGCAAGACCTTGCTGGTGCGTAGGGCAGAGGGGCGCCCCTCTATACTTGGTAAATATGAGCTACCTGGCGGAAGGGTGGGCGAGGGGGAGCAACCTGAGGACGCTGCAAGGCGGCTCCTGCTGGCACATCTGGGCATAAAGCAGTCTATTCAGCTTGAGCTCGAAGACGCAATGACCTATCTTGACAGCGACGATAGGACTATTCAATACGCAGTTATCGTGTATCGAGCAGCGATGAGCGCATCTAAGCGTTCAGTATCACTGAGCACCCATTATGATAAGTATGTGTGGTACGAATTTGGCAAGGTGGACTTGTCGGCGATCACTGATCTGAGTAAGCATATTCTCGGGGCATCGTCGGCCATCGCGCCGCAGCATGCCTCGACAGAGGGCGGTCATACTGCTCCAGTCGAAGGCGTGGTCGTCTACACCGATGGAGGCTCGAGAGGCAATCCTGGCCCGTCAGCTGGCGGCTATGTGGTGATTGACCACGGAGAAATTATCGACCAAGGTGGCGAATATCTGGGCATTACCACCAACAATCAGGCAGAGTACCATGGGGTTCGTCTGGGTCTTGAGGCCGCGGTCCGCCTAGGCATCGATAAAGTAGAGGTGCGAGTCGATAGCATGCTGGTTGCCAATCAGCTCAACGGCATATATAAAATCAAAAATCGAGAGCTATGGCCCGTCAATGAACGTGTCAGAGACTTAATGGAGCAGTTCAAGCGAGTCAAGTTTGTTCATGTGCCGCGCGAAATGAACCAGCTGGCTGACGGTATGGTTAACCGAACACTCGATCAGCAAAAAAACCTTTTGCCCTTGTGATTTATGGACAACCTTCTTGTGCTATAATCGTACACAGCAGTCCACTAGGTGATCGCTTGGCTTTTTAGCCGAGAGGAAAGTCCGGGCAGTATAGGATAACGGCAGTCGCTAACGGCGACCGGAGGTAACTCTAGGGAAAGTGCCACAGAAACAAAACTACCCCGATGCTACGGTGTCCGGGAAAAGGTGAAATGAGTGAGGTAAGAGCTCACAGTCCCTTATGGTGACATAGGGGAGAGGTAAACCCTGCCGACTGCAAGGAGGTCTGCATCACGAGCGGTCCGCTCGCAGGCCGATAACCGCTAAAGCCATCTGGCAACAGATGGATTAGATAGATGATCGCCCCCGACAGAACCCGGCTTATCGGTGGTCTGCCAAGTAAAAACCGCACTCTCGGGTGCGGTTTTTACTATGTTATAGACAGATTAGTCTCTAGACGGCTGCCTTGACGATAGCTGCAAATGCCTTTGGCTCTTTAACGGCGAGCTCAGCCAATACCTTGCGGTCAAGCTCGATGTTATTTGCCTTGAGGCCAGCAATCAACTTAGCGTAAGTTGTACCTTCTTGGCGAGCAGCTGCATTGATGCGAGTGATCCATAGTGCACGTAGATCGCGCTTTTTGTTGCGGCGATCGCGGTAGGCATACTGTAGGGCCCGGATAACACCTTGCTTCGCCATGCGGAAGCTACGTGTTCGGTTGTGCTGCATACCTTTGGCAGCTTTGAGAATCTTTTTGTGCTTTGCGCGTGCGGTGACGCCTCGTTTTACTCGCATGGGTCTAGACTCCGAGTGCTCGGCGAACGTTCTTCGCCATTGAGCCAGTTATGGTTGCTGTTTGGTTGATTGCACGCTTGCGGCTTTTTGACTTCTTGGCCAGCATGTGACCGCCAAATGCACGCTGTCGGGTAATCTTGCCAGTGCTGGTCAGCTTGATCCGCTTGGCAGTACCCTTGTGGGTCTTTAATTTCGGCATTATTTGCTCCTTATTACGACACTCAGATTGCGACCGGCCATCTGAGGTTTTGATTCGACAATTGCTTCCTCTTGAAGGATTTCGGTGATTTTGTCCATCAGGGCGTATCCGATCTCTTTATGGGCCATCTCGCGTCCTCTATAGACTACTTGTAGGCGGACCTTGTGTCCATCGGCTAGAAAGCCACGGACTTTACGAAGCTTGACATCGAGGTCACCTGATCCAATCTTGAGCCCAAATCGCATTTGCTTCAGATCACTTGCCTTAGCGGCACGCTTGTTGCGCTGTTGATCTTTCATCTTTTGATACTGGTACTTGCCCCAGTCAACAATTTTTGCGACGGGCGGATTAGCGTCTGGTGAAAATTCCACGAGGTCTAACCCTGCGTCTTCGGCTGCCTGTAATGCATCGCGTAGTGCCATGATTCCAAGCTGTTCGCCGTCTGCGCCAATAACGCGCAGTTCGCGGGCACGGATTGCTCCGTTGATACGAGTTGATTTGTTAATCGCGAAACTCTCCTTTGTGAGCGTTTGTCGTTATAATTTGTTTCATCAGTTATTCTACCAAAATCTCGACAAACTTTCAAGGGTTTCATCAGATATCGATACTTGGCGGGGTAGAGGTTGGACTAGCCAACTGTCACTTGGCGGTACTGAAGGGCTTCGGCTATGTGAGCAGGGGCGACGTGCTCGGCGCCTTCAAGGTCGGCAATGGTCCTGGCAACTTTGATAATTTTGAAATAACTACGGGCGCTTAAGTCGAGCTTTTTGGCTGCAGCTAGTAGAAAAGTTTTGACTTCGTCGGAAAGCGGGATAATTTGGTCAATGTTTTTGCTCGAGACAGAACCGTTGTATTTCTTACTACTTTTGTATCTTGAATTTTGTGATTTCAATGCCAAAGCGATAGCATTTTGATACTGCTTATGTTGTAAATTTGTCGACGATTTCGTCCGTAAAAGGTCTTCATGGGGCACGCGCGAGACGGTGACCGTCAGGTCGATTCGGTCAAGGAGTGGACCTGATAGCCGTTTCTGGTAGGCCAGTATTTGAGTAGATGAGCAGTTACAGCTTTTCTCTGCATCACCATAGTAGCCACAAGGGCAGGGGTTCATTGTGCCGACTAATAAAAAGTCAGCAGGGTATTGGTATTTACCCTGGGTGCGGCTAATGGCTATAACTCGATCTTCTAGAGGTTGGCGCAAAGATTCAAGAACGGCTCGGGGATACTCAAGGAGCTCGTCGAGAAATAGGGTGCCAGTGTGCGCCAGGGATATCTCGCCTGGAAGCGCCTTTGTGCCGCCACCGATGATAGAGGTGCGACTGGCGGTATGATGGGGCGCCCGGAATGGACGCTGCACAACCACATCCTCTACCGTCTCGCCACCGAGGCTGTGTAGTTTAGTCACCTCTATAATTTCCTCGTCTGACAGGGGTGGGAGCAGGCTGTTCAGCGCCTTGGCCAGCATGGTTTTGCCAGATCCAGGGGACCCAGACAGCAAGAGGTTATGCCTGCCGGCCACTGCGATGGCCACAGCGCGCTTTGCCTGCTCTTGTCCATGTATGTCGTCGATAACCACCTCATCGCGGCTCTGGCGGCCTCTAGGGGCCCGGTGAGCAACGGCAGGCTGAATCTTTACTTCTCCCTTGAGATGAAGAAACAACTCCTTGAGCGTTCTCACTGGAATCACCTCTATACCACTTATCAGCAGTGACTGGCCTGCATTGGCCGCCGGCACATATACAGTGGTGATGCGGTGTTTTTTTGCTGTCTGGGCTACCGCGATAGCCGATTTTATGGGGCGAATGCTGCCATCTAGCGCCAACTCACCGGCAAATAGCGCCTGTTGGAGGTTCTCTTGAGACAAAAGGCCGCTGAGGCAGAGAATGGTCAGTGCGATAGGTAGGTCGAACTGGGTGCCGTCTTTTGGTAGTTCTGCAGGGGCGAGATTGATGACGATTTTCCCTTTAGGGAAGTCGAGTAAAGAGTTCTTGATGGCGCTACGGACTCGGTCCTTTGCCTCATCAATCGCTTTATTTCCCAGGCCGACTATCTGTAGTGTGGGCAGGCCGCTCGACAAATCACCCTCAACCTCTATGAGTTGGCCGTCAAAGCCAAGAGATGTCGCCGACAGTACTCTTCCCACCATGATGCCTCTAGTTAAGCACATCAAAACTGGATTTGAAATAGCAATCGTGATATAATAACAGATGTGGACGGGGCTGACATAGCTTTCGACAATTGGACTTTAACAGGTTATTTTGCAAGTCGATCATACACGATACGTATACTTTTAACTGCAAACACATTTGCAAGCAAAGTTAAGGACGCTGCATCTAGCTTCGCTAGTATGTTCCGCGCACCTGCCTTTGCGCCAGTTGCTCTTTAATTAGAGCAGCCATCCCAGCCCGCCAGGCGACATAGCGGTACGGGGTGTTATATTCATGTCGCTTGCTCTACCGGTGCGCAGTGACGCCGGCGGGGGACTCTTATCGCGCAACAATCTAGATGTTTGAGGATATCTTTTAGTCTAGTGAGTTGTAAAAATCTTAAGATAGCCTAAGCTTGTAGACGAATAACTCGTTACCATTTGGACCCGGGGGCGGTACCCGGCAGCTCCACCAACGAAAACACCCGAACTCTGAAAGGAGTGTCGGGTGTTTTCGTTGTTTGACGAGCTCCGAGGGCAAAAAAACAACCACCTGCGAGTAGTGGTTGTTTTAAAGTGGAGTTTTTTTATGCGCTTTGTTTATTTTGGGCCCCTGTAAGTGTTGGATAACTTTTTTATTCAGAAGCTACCCCTATAATAAGCCGTGAAAACGTTTATGTCAACACTTTCTTAGACAATATGTAAGTAAAAAATACTACGATTTTTGAGCGTTTCTGTGGATAACTATTATGCTCAGGCAGGTTTTTGAAGCGTCTAGTGTGGTAGTGAATCGACGGTGCGCTATATGGCTTGGTGTGTCGGCCCATAATCAAATATCCGCCTGGCTTTGGTGTATGTTTGGGCGGTTCAGTTAGGCAATATCAAGTCAAGCAGGAGCCACGCCGGCTCGTTTGTGCGGATAGCTTCAATAGAAAGGGCAATCGACGAGACTCCAGCAGTGCAGAGAACTGTCGTCCAGAGCCAGCCTAGAGACTGATAGTTGCTGATGGCAACGACCAGCAGGGCGATATTTAGTAGAATTATCAGCGAAGCAATAACCCGCAAGAGCCAGTTGGGCTCTTTGGGCGGCTGCTTTTGGCCTCTCTTTGGTTTATTCGGCACGTTCTGTGGCCTGTTGATAGAGCTCGAACAGTAGCGCGACACGCTCGGTGTCGGACGAGAAGGGCGCAGCGCGGTAGAGGCGGTCCACGGCCCTATCAAGTGTCTTGTGGGCTTTGGCAAGGACGGGTGGCATGGTCAGCGGGTCATAGAGGTCGGCCAGCGAAGCGTCAGGGAACTGGGCTCGTGCGTCAAGGACGGCCTGGGCAAGCCGCTCAATGTGTACTTTTTGCTCGTCAGACGCATCGGGCCAGATAAAATTGTTATAAACGATGTCTTTTGAGTAGCGATAACGGCT
>CAZHRI010000009.1:0-11949 GCA_964534725.1 uncultured Candidatus Saccharibacteria bacterium | reverse complement strand
TGGCACGGCAGTACCGGACCCTGAGCAGACCCAAGTTGAAGCTATTGGTGAAAACTCCTGTTGCGCCAGCCTGGCCAGCCGTCAACGTGATAAGATGCAACTCTGCACCGTCTCGCACCTCTCGAAGTAGCGTACCTACCGGACCAAGCGCTTCGTCGTCGGGATGAGCAAAAATGCCAAGCAAGATTTTTCGCATCGTCATAGCTTTGATTTCACATCATTAATAATATCTCTTAACTCGGCGGCTTTTTCAAATTCAAGATTGGCCGCAGCAAAATCCATCTGTGTCGTCAGGTCATCAATCAGTGTCTTGTACTCCTCTTTTGGAATCTTTTTGAGGTCGAGCTTCGGTTTTTTATCTGATTCCTTTTGCGGAATAATGGCGCGCAGCCCTTCATCAATTTTCTTTTTCACTGAGGTCGGAGTGATATCATGCTCGATGTTGTGTGCTTCTTGAATCGACCTGCGTCGCTCTGTCTCGTCAATTGCCCGCCGCATCGAACCCGTGATAACATTAGCATACATCAAGACCTGGCCTTCTTCGTGACGCGCCGCACGACCAATTGTCTGGATTAGTGCACTATCCGATCGAAGAAACCCTTCCTTGTCGGCATCCATAATAGCTACGAGACTCACCTCAGGAAGGTCCAGCCCCTCGCGAAGTAGGTTGATGCCCACTACCACATCAAACACCCCTTCGCGAAGCTGACGGAGTATATCACCTCTCTCTAATGTGTCAATTTCGCTATGAAGGTACGCAGTTTTGACACCATTTTCCTGCAGGTATGCGCTAAGGTCTTCTGCCATACGTTTAGTGAGGGTTGTCACCAATACGCGCTGCCGCTTATCAACACGCTTCGCAATTTCAGCCATAAGGTCGTCAATCTGCCCATCAATACTACGAATCTCAATCTTCGGATCAAGTAGTCCTGTTGGTCGAATCACTTGTTGAGCTGGTGTGGGAGAGCGAGACAACTCGTACTCACTTGGTGTTGCCGACACATAAATCGCCTGATTGAGATGACCGTTAAACTCATCAAATCGCAAAGGTCGGTTGTCGAGCGCACTGGGGAGCCGAAAACCATGCTCGACCAATGTCTCTTTGCGCGCTCGGTCACCATTATACATCCCACGCACCTGCGGCAATGTCATGTGACTTTCATCGACGAGCAAGAGCCAATCTTCGGGAAAATAATCAATCAGGGTGGCGGGCTGCTCACCAGGCTCGCGGTCTGTCAGGTACCGGCTGTAGTTTTCAATACCCTTTACGAAGCCCGTTTCTCGTAGCATTTCAAGGTCATACTTCGTTCTCTGAGCAAGGCGCTGAGCTTCAAGAAGTTTATTATTTTTTTCAAAAAACTCAAGCCTCTCGTTAAACTCCTGCTCAATGCCAATAATCGCCCGCTCGATCCGCTCTTTTGGTGTCGCATAGTGACTTGAAGGGAATACGCTAATTGACTCAGGCTCAGTTAATATCTCACCAGTCAGTGGGTCGAACTGCGTCAATCGGTCGACCTCGTCGCCAAAAAACTCAATCCTTATGGCTCGCTCTGAGCCGGCCGGAAAAATATCGACCACATCGCCCCGGACACGGAAGTTCCCTCTTGTAAACTCAACGTCATTTCGCTTGTACTGAATGTCGGTGAGGAGTCGGACTAGCTTGTCTTGCTTGCGTCGTTCGCCGCGCTTAACCTGTATGGCCATTTCTGCGTAGGTGTCAGGCGATCCAATGCCATAAATACAGCTCACACTCGCGACGATAATGGTATCACGTCTCGTCAGAAGGGCACTTGTCGCAGCATGCCTCAGCCTATCTATCTCTTCGTTGATTTTACTGTCTTTTTCGATATATGTGTCACTTGAGGCGATGTAGGCCTCTGGCTGATAATAGTCGAAGTAACTAACAAAATAATGCACTTCGTTGTCAGGGAAAAACTCCTTGAACTCAGAGAAAAGCTGTGCTGCGAGTGTCTTGTTGTGGGCCAGAACCAATGTCGGCACATTTTTCTTGGCAATAATATTTGCCATAGTAAATGTCTTACCGCTACCTGTCACACCGAGAAGTGTCTGCTCTTTTTCGCCACGATTAAGTCCCTCTGTCAATGTAGCGATCGCTTGGGGCTGATCACCTGTAGGGGAATATTCTGAAGCTAATCGAAAACGACTCATCGTCTTATTATACTATGCCCTCGGGCGTATACCCTAGTGGCACCCTCTCACCATATGCGCACTGCCGAGAAAGTCCGCGGGTTTGAGGTGTCTCTACTCTCTATTTGCAATCATAAGCTTTTTGTGCTATAATGAAACTATATAATTGTCAAAAACCAAACAGAAAGAATACAATGAGCACTGAAGTCGCACCACAAACCTGTATACCTAGAGAAATTGCCCTCCAGGCAGCAATGTTTCGCCTCGGCAATGTAAGCGAAGAGATTGAAGCCGGGTTTGATATCCTGCGCAAGTATCACCGAACAGTTACCATCTTTGGGTCGGCCCGAACCGCTACCGATAACCCTTACTACATAGCAGCTCGCACTATCGCTGAGCAGTTGGCGACCTCCGGATACGCAATTGTCTCTGGCGGTGGCCATGGCATCATGAGCGCAGCTAACGAAGGGGCGGACGTGGCAGTACAAAAAGGCGCTCGAGACGCCGGTGGTGAATCAATTGCATTTAACATTAAGCTGCCCCACGAGCAAACGCTTAACGCCTACGCGACCGAATCGTACGAATTCCAGCATTTTGCACCACGAAAAATTGTCATGACCATGTATGCTGATGCCTACCTTTTCTTCCCAGGTGGCTACGGCACCCTTGACGAACTCATGGAAATCCTCACTCTTGTTCAAACCACTCGAACAAACAAAGTGCCTATTGTACTGTTTGGCAGTGAATTCTGGGGAGACCTGGACGCATTCATCAAAAAACATATGCTTGAAGGTCAGCAAACCATCTCACCTGGTGACGAGCACCTTTATACAATCACTGATGACGTCGATGAGGTCGTGCGTATCGCAAAATCAAATCGCATCTACTGCGACCACTGATAGTCTTGATTTTATTTCTTCACAACTCGATAGTCTGTCGGGGCTGACTTGATATGGACCTCGATATCACGCGCGTTCAACAGCCCACCCTGGGCTCCCACATGCTGCACAACATTCATACTATTCACAGGTGCCCGAAGCAGCGCATCCTTCAAAGACATCTCCTTCGCCAATCCGGCCACCAATGTCGACGCGAACGCATCTCCGGCACCAGTGCGGTCAATTGGCTTTGCGGGGTCAGGATATTTAGGCACCGCATAGATAGTAGTGCCATCAAAAATCTGGGCGCCACGCGGACCATCGGTAATAGCCACAATATTTGGACCGAGTGCGTGAAGCTCCTTTAGTAGCGGCTTGATATTCTTAGCTGTCCGGCCAGTCACCGCCATTGCCTCTTCAACATTCATGATGACAATTTCGCTGCGGCTATATATGTCTGCAAGCTTTTCCTTGCCCCATTCGATATGGGTGGCGCCCGGCTGAAAGGCAAGCTTGACTGACGGATACTTCTCTAGATATGCGACAAGCTCTTCGTGCAGACTCCACGAATCTCCTGATATCATTGACAGGTATACCCAGTCCGGTATACATACCGGATCATGCCAGCGATAATTATAGTCCTCGTATTGAGCGATGATGGTCCGCTCAGCCCCCTGCCGCAGCACATAGTGATAATTTGATCGAGCAGCCTTCTGTAAAACGACACCGCTCATATCAACCCCACAGCGCCTTAGATACTCAAGCGACTGTCGCCCTACTGTATCACCACCAAGCCATGACATGAGGCTGGGTTGCACATCCAGCTGGGCAAATGCCACGGCGGCATTTGCCGCACCACCAACTGCATCTTGCACCTCTGCGCTTTGTGCGGCTATTTTGGCACCTAGGTCAATGGCAATCTTTTGACTGCCTGAACTAACGATCATTTCGACATCATCTTTGCCCAGGGTGATTAGTGCCTCGGTAGCAATATCACCTACAGTTAAGATGGACGGCTTGCCGAGAGTAACCTTACAGAATTGCGGCTCCTCAACAGGCCACTTGGCGCGTTCGGCAGCGCGAGTGACGCGCTCCTCGTTTGTCTGCGGATGAGACTGGTAGCGTCGGGTTATCTCCCAACCGAGCCCACGCTTGGCGGCAGTAGTTTGGCGCTTGTCAATTGGCAATTCAAAATGATAATTGTTTACGACATCTACCGGGTTGAATGATATGACGGCATCATCTACTTCAAGTAGCACATACTCTGTCTCATTCAGTAGCGACAGCCACTGTTCTGTGCGAACCGCACTGAGCAATGCGCCGTAGACCTCTTCTGCAGTTGTGTCAGCCGGATCTAACCCAAGTCGTCGCATGACAAGGTGGGCCTTAGCTAAAATGTCAGCGATTAGTCGCACATCGACACCGTCACGAGTCATTGATCGGAGCTCTTGGAGCACCAGTGCGTCAGCGGTGTCTCCTTCTAGTAGTGTGATAAGATTATGCGCCATACAATCCCCCTTTACCCAAGCGTCTTTTCTTGCAGCGGCATATCATGAAGTTGAACACCTTGATGTAGTATTCCTGTCTTTGCCCCCATATGACTTACGACCGACAAAGCATTCGCGCTAGCAAAAATCACTGCATCTCGAAGACTCGCCCCCTGGGCCCATTGGCTCAAAAAACCCGAGCCAAATGCATCACCGGCTCCAGTCTGGTCTACTACCGTCTTCTCCTCATACCGACCGGCCCTAATAATACTCGCACCGTCGCTCGCGACAACTCCATTTCCCCCATCTGTAACTACAGCGGCAGGGACAATATTGAGTGCGTGACGTACAAGTTCCTCGAGATCACTCCCGTGTACAATTTGCGCCACTTCATCTTTGTTGGCGAGTAATACGTCTACGTCAGCGAGAAGTCCTCGCAGCTCATCTCTCTGCGCCAGTTCCTTCTTACCTGGGTTGAAGCATATCTTCATACCCGCAGCCTTTGCCTGGGAGAATAACTGATCAAGAACCTTCATTGACCCAGCCATCGTCGTGACGTACAGCCAATCTGCCTGCACGCCATCAAGGTTAATGTCCTCACGGCGGTAGTGAGTTGACGCGCCGCGGTACGTCAAGATGGTACGCTCACCATTGGGCGCCACCAATAGCACTGAATACCCGGTACTGTGCGTGTCACTGTAGCGGAGTAGTTCGGTGTTGACGTTCTCTCTGTCGAGATCATCGAGCACGGCCTGACCTGCCGGGTCACGCCCAATTACGCCCATAAACTTTACCTCAAGCCCCTGTCTCGCAAAAGTAACCGCCGCATTCGTTGCGCCGCCGCCAGTACCAAAAAATATTGTATTGACGTCGGCCTTTGAGCCAAGCTCAAGCATCTCAAAACACGTATCTGGGTTGATACACACTGGCGCAAACGCATCAGAATTACTCAGAAAGACGTCCTGAACTGCTGCTCCAACCGTAACAATTCGTACCACCTAGATGACTGCCTTTCCTGCGCTTCCAAATGACGTAATTTTTTCCTCGACAACCTCTTGCACTGCTGCATATACCTCGGGCATCAACTTAACAATTGCGTATTCATCTGGATTATCTGCTAGCACTTTCTCGAGCGACTTTCTAAACACATAACGCATATCACTGTTGATGTTCACTTTTGAAACCCCAATCTTAGCAGCTTCTTCGAAGTAGTACGCCGGCGTGCCTGAGCCACCATGCAGACTTATTTGACAATGTATTGTGTCACGGATTTGCTGCAACAGCGCAAGATCTAACTCTTTGGGTACTGGATATTTACCGTGGAGATTACCGATAGCTGCTGCAAATGTATCGATACCCGTTGCATCAACAAACGCCTTAGCTCCCTCTGGTGTGCTAAAAGTCTTCTTAATTTCTTCATAATCGATTTCCTCGGTATGAACATTTGATGAACCGGCAAAATAATGTGGCTCACTCTCAACAAGTGCGCCCGTGAATCTCGCGTAGTCAACCACCTCTTTCGTTTTGGCAATAATTTCTTCGTCCGAAGCATCTTTATTAGCCTGCGAGATGTCAATATGGATAAACTCGTATCCTGCATCGATTGCTCGCTTTGCCGCTTCGACAGTTGGACTATGGTCGAGGTTAAGAAACATCTCGACACCGTATTCCTCTTTGTAGTTGTCTACCATGTCACGTACATTCTCAAGTCCCATTGCCTTAACTTCGCCGTCACTCACTTCAACCAGAACCGGTGATTGGAGTTTCTGAGCCGCCCGCGCAACAGCAATCAGCGTCTCCTGGTTGTCGATATTGAATGCACCAACCGCAAATTTTTGCGCGCGTGAACGCTGCATAAGATGCCTTGCTCTAGTAGTATTTCGTCTAATTTGTTTGATTGTAAGTCCCATATCTCTCCTATCTATGATATTGCGGCATCGCATGTATGAACGTTAGTATTTGCGCAGTTATTTGCTCATCAGTTAGCTCGTAGTGATTGAATAGCTCCTCGGACGTGCCCGACTGACCGTACTGATCGTTTATGCCTATACGCTTGATGGGCATCGGCAGCACACCTGAGAGCAGCTCGGCAACTGCACCGCCAAATCCGGCAGCAATCTGACCCTCTTCGGCGGTCACTACTCGACCACACTTCTTTGCACTCGCCAGAATACTCCCTTTATCTAACGGCTTAATGGTCGGAATATGTACCACTTCAGCTTCAACACCCTGCTCAGCCAAACGCTCGGCCGCCAACAGCAGGCGGTGAGTCATGGTACCCGTGCCAAAGAGCGCTACATCGGATCCGTCCCGAAGCACACGGGCCCTGCCAATTGCGAAGGGCTCGTCGCTGAGAAAGACTGGTGTTTTATCGCGTGAGAGCCTCACATATGAGGGACCGTCATGCACCGCAAGTGCCTGAGCCACCTGTTCAGCCTCAGCCGAATCACCTGGCGCGACAACCGTCATGTGTGGCAACGACCGCATAAGCGCAATGTCTTCGAGCATCTGATGTGTCGCCCCATCCGGACCCACACTGATACCTGCGTGTGACCCAACGATCACCACAGGCTGTTCATTCAGGCAAATAGTTGTTCTAATCTGTTCCCAATTTCGCCCTGGACTGAAGACCGCATAGCTTGCTGCAAATGGCTTCTTTCCGGCCATTGCTAGACCGCTCGCGACTGTCACGAGGTTTTGTTCTGCTACACCTACTTCGATATATCTATCTGGGAATGCCTCCTGGAATTGAGAGACCTGGGTACTCTCCGACAAATCAGCCGAAAGCGCTACAACTCGCTGGTCTGCCTTCCCCGCCGCAACCATGCCGCGACCAAAACCGACGCGCATTGACTCCTGAGGTGCATTCTCCCAGTTATCACCCAGCATGCACACTTTCCCTTCTGCCATCGAATGTTTGAAGTTTTTCTAGTGCCGATATCGCCTGCTCGTGATTTGGTGCCATGCCGTGCCAGCGATAGTCGTACTCCATAAAATCAACGCCTCGACCGGGTATTGTATGGGCAATAATCACGCTCGGTCGGTTAGTGATTGCCCGTGCCATACTGGCAGCCTCAATGATACTCTCGATGTTGTGTCCATCAATTTCTTGGACATGCCAACCAAAACTTTCCCATTTGTCTCTAAGATTCTCAATCGGCATAACCTCTTCCGTGCTACCGCTAATCTGAATATTATTTCTATCAATGATGCCGACAAGTTGCCCTAGTTTGTATTTCGCTGCGAACATTGCAGCTTCCCAGATATTACCCTCGTTAAGCTCTCCGTCCCCCATCGTGCAATACACGAACCGCTTTGAGTCTTTGTCAAGATACTGCAGACTATACGCGTACCCTGCAGCCTGACTCAATCCGCACCCCAGCGGCCCGCTGGTCGTCTCAAGACCAGGCAGCAGCATTCGCTCTGGGTGTCCTTGTAGACGACTGCCAAATTTGCGTAGTGTGAGCAGTTCACTTGTATTGAAAAATCCACGCTCTGCCATCGCAGCGTAAAGCACTGGTACACAGTGACCATTGCTCATGATTAACATGTCTCGCTCTGGCCAGTCCGGCTCGTCAGGCCGTAGTCGAAGTATATTAAAAAACAGTGCCGCAAAGATGTCTGCCAGACCCAATGGACCCGCCGCATGGCCACTGCCCGCTTGTTCAAGGCTACGAATAATATTCTCCCGAATGTTATTCGCCTTTTTTTCAAGTTGCTTTACTGTGGGCCCACCCATCAGTTTTACCCCAAGACACCCGTTTTCTTAATTTCTTGTTGCAATTTCGCAAACACTGCCGCAGGATCACCGGCTTTTTGTATCGCTGCCCCGACGTTGAGCACATCAACCCCGCCCTGAACTAGACTATATGCATTGTCAATCATAACCCCGCCATCCCAGCCAATCTCAGCGTTCGGGTTGATGCCCTTCACTAAACGAATCTTTTCTAGTTGCATCAAGCTGGCCGTTCCGCCCATGCGCCCGAGCTCACCACTAAAGATCAGTACATGGTCAGCCGCTTGGATCATTTCAGCAACCGTTCGAGGCACAGTCGGCTTTAGTAGCGCCACGCCAGCTTTAATGCCTGCTTGCTTTACTTGGTTGATCGCACTAAGTGCGTCATCTTTAGCTTCG
Organism: uncultured Candidatus Saccharibacteria bacterium; assembly: GCA_964534725.1. Lineage (GTDB taxonomy): Bacteria > Patescibacteriota > Saccharimonadia > Saccharimonadales > Saccharimonadaceae > Nanosynbacter. The sequence goes on along the minus strand of CAZHRI010000009.1, from coordinate 3,301 downwards.
GCATGGACAATTATCAAGTTTGGTCGTAATGCAATTAGCTTTGGCAGATACTCATTCAGGTTATGAGCCATCAGATGAATATCAACCGTCCAGCCGGCTGGTGCCCATAAGTCCGCTACGCCGACAGTAAAGGCAGGCGCAAACTCCCCGTCGGTCAGATCAATATGCACCCGTTCCGCAAAACCCGTAATTCGATCTGCTTGCTCTTTGTAGGCAGTCGGATTGTCAGCTAAAATTGCTGGTGCAATTACACTCATGCCAACTCATCTAACTGCGCATTGCGTCGATTATATCGAGGTGCGTTTGCGTACGGCGTATTTAGCCATGTTTCCACGATACCCTTCCAGGCACTCTCGTCATTCTCTAGAACTCGGGCCGGCAGACACAGAACATTCGAATCATTGTCGTTGCGGGTCAGTCGAGCTTCGGCCGCATCCCAGATCACACTCGCACGAATACCCTTGAAGCGATTCGCCGCCATGCACATGCCCTGGCCGCCACCGCAAATAAGAATAGCTCGCGGATCGTCCGATTCATCGCCAATCACCTTTAACGCTGCTGCCTGAGCGAACTGAGGAAAGTCATCATCGGGGTTGAGTTCGCGGCCACCCACATCTTCAATCTCATATCCATTTTTTGCGAGATACGCAAACACTTTTTCTTTCATCATGAATCCACGATGATCTGACCCCAAGTAAATCTTCATGCTTTAAGTATAAGTACTTTCACGGCAATTTGCAACTGCCATGCACCCGCTCTTGCAGAGTAAAAGGCGCTACGCGCCTACCCTTCGCGCGTCGAATAGTGGCCAACGTCTGCGACCAACTCAACGAGTCGGTTTGAGTAACCCCATTCGTTGTCATACCACACCATAATTTTGGCAAGATTTCCGTCGACTACCTTTGTGAGAGGAAGGTCAACAATACCCGAGTGACTATTGCCGATAAAGTCAGATGACACGAGTTGCTCTTGTGTTACGGCGAGAATACCGCGATAGTAATCAGCTTCGGCTGCTTTTGTAAATGCGTCATTGATCTCCTCGACCGTGGTGTCACGCTCCAGCAACACAGTAACGTCGCTGAGACTGACAACGGGGGTTGGAACACGAACACTGAGGCCGTCAAACTTACCCTCAAGCTGAGGCAGCGTCTTTGTGACAGCAATTGCTGCACCGGTTGTTGTCGGAACGATATTCTCCGCCGCGTTTCGTCCTTCGCGAAGGTCCTTGGCCGGCGCATCCTGGAGGCGCTGGCTCGCGGTGTAGCTGTGGATGGTAGTCAGCATCGACTTCTGTACGCCGAACTCAGCGTCGAGAATTGCCATGACGGCACCAAGGCTGTTCGTTGTGCAGCTCGCATTACTGACAACTTCGGTAGAATTTGCCACCCTATCATCATTTGCGCCAAGTACAATCATGTCCACGCCTTCAGATTTCGTTGGGCCACTAATTACGACTCGCTTAGCGCCAGCCTGAATGTGCTTGCTCGCACCCTCTTTGTCTGTAAAAAATCCTGTTGACTCAATCACTACATCCACTCCAAGGTCGCCCCATGGCAACACACTAGGATCTTTCTCTGCAAGCACCCTGACCGACCGACCGTCAACTAAAATTGACTGCTCGTCATGCGACACTTCGTGACCATATGTGCCGTAATTGCTGTCATGCTTAAGAAGATAGGCTAATGTCTTTGTGTCGGTCAGGTCATTGACTGCGACAACCTCTATATCATTTCGCTCCCAAGCGATCTTGAATGCGCTTCGGCCGATGCGCCCAAAACCGTTAATTGCCACTCGTACTGCTGCCATGTTGCCCTCCCGTTGTAAGCATTAGCGTTCCTATGGCACCATTATACACCACCACTGCATCCGTAGTATACTTGAAAGATAATGACGCGTGATGAATTATTAGGGCTGGCTGCACGCCACTACGGTAAAGATGCTATCGACGAGCTTGAGAGGGCCGTAGATTTTGCAACCTCACACCACGAGGGTCAAAAGCGAAAAAGTGGTGAACCCTACATCATACATCCCTTAAGCGTTGCCTCAATTCTTATTGACTGGGGGATGGACATTGGAACCGTAGTTGCTGGTGTACTACACGACACTGTAGAAGACACCGCGGCAACGCTGACCGATATTGAGGCTTCGTTTGGCCGAGACGTCTCATTTCTTGTTGACGGTGTGACGAAAGTCTCTCAGGCACGTGCCGGCATGCGAAACCTCGACAGCTACCTACCAATCACGAAAGATAATCTTGCCAAGTTACTCATCGCCGTAGGAGAGGACGTCAGGGTGATTATAATTAAACTTGCCGATCGCCTACATAATATGCAGACCCTTCAGCACATGAGTCCTGCAAAACAAAAAAAGATTGCTCGTGAGACCATCGAAGTGTTTGCGCCGCTAGCTGATCGACTCAATATGGGACGCGTTCGTGTCCAGCTAGAGGAGCTGAGTTTTAAGTACCTCATGCCGCAAGCATTTAACGAAACTAAGCTACTGATGAGTAGTCGTATCAAAAAAAGCCAGCGCAAGCTCGACCGTGTGCGCCGCGAAGTTACCGCGAGACTCAAGTCTGAGGGGCTGGTGTTCGAAATGGACGGACGCGTCAAGAGCGTGTATAGCCTCTATAAAAAGATGGACCGCGTAGGCGATATAGATAAAATATACGACCTCATAGCGCTACGGATTATCGTGGACGACACCTCGACTGCATATCTTGTGCTGAATGAGCTTCACGACATATATACACCGATGTTCGACCGCATTAAAGACTACGTTGCCCAGCCAAAGTCCAATGGCTACCAGAGCCTACATACCACCGTCCAGACACCAACGGGTCAAATTGTTGAATTCCAGATTCGTACAAGCGAGATGCACGAGTACGCCGAGCGGGGACTCGCGGCAGGCTTCCACTACAACGAAAGCAAGCTCACCGATGCATATCGAAAGGGTGAGATTGCCGCCCTGCCAGCAGACCTCGAATGGATTCGTGAATTACAAGTCGCCGCCTCGAGGGCCAACGAAGGAAAAGAGTTTGATTCCGAGAAATTCCGCATGAAACTATTTAGTGATCGCATATTTGTTAATTCGCCGAATGGAGATATCTACAATCTTCCGAAAGGCTCGTTCCCACTCGACTATGCCTACCGCATCCACTCCGACCTCGCAGCTCGCACGAGTGGTTTCAAGATCAACGGTGTCATGAAACCATTTGATTACGTCCTACAACACGGTGATGTGGTTGAGGTCCTGACCAACAAAAGTGCACGGCCCAAGACACACTGGAAAGAGCTCGTGA
>CAZHRI010000008.1:0-12070 GCA_964534725.1 uncultured Candidatus Saccharibacteria bacterium | reverse complement strand
AACTTCATCACGCCGATAATCTTTGCCTCGACAACAATACCTGTCGTGAGCGGACTGTCGGTGATAAGCAAAACATCTAGCTCGTCGCCATCCTCATCTAGCGTCTGAGGGATAAAGCCATAGTTTGTCGGCTTGGCAAAAATCTGTGGCTCCACACGATCAAGCTTCATTACGCCAAGCTTTCGGTCCCATTCAATCTTATGGTTTGATCCAGCCGGAATCTCAACCACAACGTTCGTCGTGCCGTTTTGGTAGTCGCCTGCGTCTAATATTTGATTAAAATCTGCCATAGTATCTGTCCTTTCTTATTCAACTTCCCTTGCTTGCTCATCTAGGTATTCACGAATCGCGAGTGCTGCAGATGCGCCTTCACCAACCGCCGAGGCGATTTGCATGGTTGCTCCCGAGCGCACGTCACCACTTGAGAATACACCCGGAATATTTGTTGCCAAGCGTTTATCTGTCACGATGTGCCCCTGCGGGTCAAGTTCAACACCCGAACCGTCGAGAAACATCGTATTCGGTATGAGGCCAATTAGCACAAATAAACCGTCGGCCATCAACTTGGTTTGTACGCCATTAGTTGTCGTCTTCACACCAGCAAACGAACCGTCCTTGATCAACACCTCATCCGTCGAGGCGCCAATATGCACGGTAATCTTGCCTGCGTCGACGTACTTTTGCAACTCTTTTTGCAATACCTCGCTCGCACGAAGCTTACTGCGAACGAGCAGGTCGATATGGGTTGAAAAACGAGTTAAAAAGATTGCCTCTTGAACAGCCGAATTGCCGCCACCGACCACAATCAGTGTCCGATCGCGATAAAACGCACCGTCACAAGTCGCGCAGTAGTGTACACCGCGACCGTATAGCTCTTCTTCGCCGGGAACGCCGAGTTTTCGATAATTGCTGCCGGTTGCAATCAACACTGCCTTGGAGCGAACTGGCTTGCCGTCAATAATGGTCTCGATCTCATTACCATCACGCCTCAGGGCCGACGCCTCGCCGTACTCAATTTCGGTACCAAAGCGTTCAGCTTGGGCCTGCAGGTCATGCGCCAGCTTCATGCCCGCAATGCCCTCGGCAAACCCTGGATAGTTATCTATCTGATCGGTGATTGCAGCTAAGCCGCCGACTACGCCTTTTTCATAAAGAGTAGTTGGTATATTCTCACGAGTAGTGTAGATGGCTGCGGCCAGCGCACTCGGACCGGCGCCAATTATTATCAAGTCTTTAGATGTCGATGCCATAGTTCCTCTTGTAGTAATCTTTGATATATTTTGGAGCCGGCACTTCTTCAACTGGAGGTATCGCCATGACAATAAACTTCAGTGGCGTGTTCGGCGGAATCATTTCACCGCTGCCCGTCTCACCATATGCCATACTAGACGGAATAGTCAGCTCCCGCACCCCGCCAATTCTCATACCGACAAGTCCTTTTTGCCAACCTTCAATCACACTTGTAGTGGCAGGGCCGTCGACTGGAAACGGATCTTTCAGCTTTTCTCCGTCAATAGAACCATCAAAAATCTTGCCGTCTGGATTCCAGCCGATATAGTACATGGCAACCTTGGTATCTCCTTTAATTTCTTCGCCGTCGCCAGCAGCCAAATCTTCGGTCTTGAGCTCGGACACCGCTGCGGCATCAAATACACCGACACGATTCTCATATTGAGTAAACATCTCGTAGTACTTCTCGCTCAGATCATTGGCCTGAGCTTGCTGCGCAGCTTCCCATTCGGCCTGAGCAGATTCAAGTGCCGCCTTTTCTTTCGCTTCATTGCCCGGCGCGACCATCATTGCCGCAAATCCACCCAGGGTACCAACTACCATTGCAATCGCAATAATCCATATTCCAATACGCTGACTTTTTTTCGTCGCCATTCGTCCCTCCTGAAAACTAATCTCTCTCGATTGTATCAAATTTTACTCGCTGGAGCTAATGTCATAGCGCGCAAGCTTCTCTTTATCGCTCTTGTCGGTCGACTGTTGTAACTTGAGTAGATTAGCGTACAGCCCATCGGTTTTTGCAAGCTCTTTTGGCGAGCCGACTTCGTCAATTCGTCCATTTTTTAGCGTAACGATACGATCAACGGACGCAATAGTGCTCAGCCGATGAGCAATGATCAGCGTAGTGCGCCCCTTCATGAGGCGATCTAGAGCCTGCTGCACCAACTGCTCACTGCGACTATCGAGCGCACTGGTTGCCTCATCAAGTATCAGTATGGGTGCGTCCTTAAGCACTGCACGAGCGATTGCAATCCGCTGCTTCTGACCGCCAGACAGCTTCAGACCTCGCTCTCCAATCTCCGTATCATATCCATGCTCCAGCCCATCAATAAACTCCTGCGCATTGGCCGCTTTTGCCGCAGCTTCGATTTCTTTTTTTGTCGCGCCCGGCTTGCCGTAGGCAATATTTTCCCGAATAGTCCCCGAGAATAATGCCGGATCTTGAAATACCATAGCGATATTACCTCGAAGACTCCGTTGAGTGATACCCCGAGTATCTTTTCCGTCAATCAGTACGGCGCCGCTGTCCGCTTCGTACAGTCGCATAATCAAGTTAGTAATAGTCGTCTTACCGCCGCCGCTTTCGCTCACTAACGCGACGTGCTCTCCAGGCTGAATTGTCAGTGAAATATTACGCAAAACAGTCTTGTTCTTTTGCTCGTAGCTAAACGACACATTCGCGAGCTCAACCAACCCCTTCACCTTACGTAAGTTTGTGGCATCTGGCTCGTCAGCAATCTCTGGCTCGACTCGTAACGTTTCCGCGAGATCCTTACTCCCGGCAATAGCCTTCTGGAAGTTATCAACAATGAAGCTCATATTAAACAGCGGCATGCGCAACCCATTGATAAGCGTAATGAGTAGCACCATCTCGCCAATGGTCAGATTTTGTTCGGATGTCTGTACAAAAATGTACGTAAAAATACAGAAGAAAATAACAGACAACACTGAGCCTCGAAGCACGTCCATCTTGTGCCAGTAGCGCGACTGAGTTTTAGTGATGGCAACCGTTTCACCCAGGCGCCGAGCGAAGTTAAGATATTCCAATTTTTCATACACATAGCTTTTGACGACTTTTATCTGGGTAACGACCTCTGCAAAACGTCCGCTCGCAATGTCGGTCTCGAGATTCTTTTGCGCTTGCCACTTCTGCCACTTCTTACTCGTGAGTGCAGTCAGCCACATAAAAAGCGGATACATAATTATCACCAGCACCGCCAGCTCCCAGCTGTAGCTCAACACGATTACTACGGTAATCACGATCGTTAAGATCATCTGGAAAAAGTTGTTGGCAAACATATTAAGAAAGTTGCCAAGCTCTGCGATTGCGCGGTTGAGCCGATTGATAATCGTACCCGTAAGCTCACTATCGTAGTAGCTCTGGGGCAAGCTGAGCAAATGCTTATAATAAACGTTCGACAGTTGCTCACGGAGGCGTGCCGCCATACTATCACCCAGATTGCCGCCAATATTGCGGATTACTGTATTGGCAACATCAAAGACAAACAAGAGTCCAGCAAGACCCAGCACTTGATTGAACGACACCGACCGACCTTCTACGACGCCTACCATTAGCGTAGTAGCTTCCGATATCACGAATGGTATCGCAATGCCGGTAAGTGCCACCAATATTGAAGTTATCGTAATACCAATATAAAGCGGCACCAGCCCGCGCGTGTACTTAAGAATGTCAATCAGTGATCGCATGTCTTCTTTATTATACAGAGAAAGCGGCAAAGGAGCCCATAAAGCTCCCCGCCATTACGCTATATGTAGCGTAGTACACCACATATAGCGTAGCTTTAACCCTCCCACGACAGACCGGGTCGCCCATAATGTCCGTACGTCGCAAGGTCTTCGTAGATTGGCCGAGTAAGCACAAGTTGCTCAATAATCCCTCCGGGAGTCAGGTCATAGTCCTCTATTTGCCTCGGTTCACCGTCGACAATAGCCGTCATCTCTACCGGCTGGTCATACCCTATTGCGTAGGCTAACCGTACAAAGACTTCATGCGCCTGAAACCTACGGACATAATCAACTGCGATTTTTCGAGCCATGTACGCCGCCGAACGATCAACTTTCGATGGATCCTTGCCGCTATATGCTCCGCCGCCGATTGGTATACTCGGGCCGTAGTTGTCGACAATAAGCTTCCGCCCGGTTAACCCTGTATCTGCGTCGAATCCACCAATTCGCCAATCACCCGCTGGATTGATATGCAGTTCCGGGTTAGAGTTTCGGTACTTCACAAAGCAGGCGCTGACGTACTGTTGCCGACGAGCCCAGTCCTGCACAGCCTCAGTCAGTTCATCCTTGCCAGCATACTGAAAGCTTGCTACGATCGCCACTATTTCACCGCCCCGTAGTGTCACCTGCGTCTTGCCATCATACGGCCAAATCTTAAATAAATACCGATTGAGATCGCGCGCCAATACTAGCTCAAGCGGCAACAGTTCAGGAGTCTCGCTCGTTGCATAGCCGATCATTACCCCCTGATCTCCCGCTCCACCGATATCGACACCCTGAGCAATCTCTGGACTCTGCTGAGCAATATTTTCAACGACTTCAATATCTTGTCCGGCAATCCTCCGAGCAATCGACTCGATATCAATAACTGCACGACTAGTCACTTCTCCGGTGATATATAGCTTGCCGTGACCACCCATCACCTCGATCGCTGTCCTGGCAGCCGGATCCTTGGCAAGATGCGCGTCAAGCATCGCATCGGCGATCCGATCGCAAAGTTTGTCTGGATGTTTTGGCGAAACATATTCCGCCGTACGAAAAGATGTGTTCATATCTTTCCCTTTCTTAGGGTTGGAAGGGGCACCGTTTTCAGGTAGCAAAACTGACTGGTTGCCGGCAGGTCATCGAGCCAATTCTCTCACTGCACTCTGGATAGTTAATTGTGTATGCTACGCACTATTGTAGCACACTAGAGACCAAGCTTCTCGATCTCCTTGACGTATGGTGCAATATCTTTATCGGATAGTGTTTTTTCATGGCTCGTAAAAGTAAGTCTGAGCGTGACCGTCTTGATCTCGGGTGAAACTTCAGCTTGGTATATTGACACTGGAGCAATCTCTACATCAAGTGCAGATGTAGCAATCACACTAGCCACCCTCTCGCGCACAACTTCATACGCCTGATCGTTTCCAACTTTGATCGATACATCCTGAGAAACAGACGGGTAACGACTCAGCGGGCGATAGTTTTGTGACGCCTCGGACACACTCCGTACGAGACCCTCAAGGTCGAGTGTGGCAGCTGCAGTATATTCCGGCAATTTAAAGCCTCTGACTACCGACTGCTTTAGTTCGCCAACCATGCCGATGAATACGCCATCAGCCGTTTCAATTAGCGCACTGCGCTCCAAATCAAATGGCGCTGTCACTGGATAGTCTAATGATTCAGTCACTGGTTTGTATACAAACTGACAACGCATATCCTTCGCGAGCGCATCGAGCAGTCGACGTACGTGATAAAACGCAGCACCCGCCTGAGGCTTTTTGCTTGCGTACACCAAGTCAACGAAGTTCATCTCACTCGGCAGCCCTTCGTCGTCATCCCCGTGATACTTCTTGTTGTGCCCCTTACCAATTTCGAACAACGCAAACTCATCGTGCCCAGACTTTATATTAGGGTGCACCTTGTCGAGCAAGCTCGGTAATACACTAAGTCGGTAGTACTGAAGATCTGGGCTCAGCGCATTACTTAAGCGAAATGCTTGAGTAGCATCCTGCTCCGCGCGGGTCAATATATTCTCATGAACAAAACTATAGGTCAGCACTTCGTTGGCACCAGCGCCCACTAGACTTTGGCGAATAGCCTGCTTTGCCTGACGTACGACATTCTTTGGTGTTGGCTTCATCGGACTCAAGGGTAGTGCGCGAGGGAGTAAATCAAATCCGTACAGTCGGCCGATTTCTTCGACGACATCTTCAGGATTTTCGATATCCATGCGCCAAAATGGAATTTGCTGCAAATGCAATAAACTCGGGTCGTCTTCGCCGCACGATGAGCAAAAACCGAATTCAACACAATGCAAGATCTTCACAATTTCAGACTCTGTCAGCTCTAGCCCGAGCCGTTCATTTATAAAGTCTATGCCGATGAACGAAGGCGTGTCGTTCATCGTGCCATGTCTAGGGGCGGCAATGTCGTACACATGACTCGCCTGCTGCCCGCCAACCATCGTCATCAATTGCGCTAGTACGGCAGCATTCTGCCTGGACGACTGCCCCTTATTGAACCTGGTTACGGCATCTGTAAATAGTCCGTGGCGCATGGAGGTCTTTCGAATCGAATACATATCGAAGGTAGCCACTTCAAGTACAATATTCTTCGTTTCGGCAGTTACTTCGCTGTCTAAACCGCCCATGACTCCACCGAGTCCGATGACTCCCTCGCCATCGACAATCACGATATCTTCTCTGGTAAGCTCATAGGTCTTCCCGTTTATAAGCTTAATTGTTTCACCGGCCCTGGCCATGCGTACACCGATCTTTTGTCCACGTAGCTTGTCGTAGTCATACGCGTGAACCGGCTGAGCGGTCATGAGCATGATGTAGTTTGTTGCGTCAACGATACTGTTGATTGGCTTTCCACCCATGCGAACAATTTCAATTTGCAGCCATAATGGACTTGGGTTCACGCCGACGTCTTTGAGCGCCACGGCGATAAAGCGGGGCACCCTGTCGGATGCTTCGTTGGTCACGTCAAGCTGTAACGTATCGCTCTCGAGGCTATTGAATTGCTGCTCTTCGCGATACCAACTCGGGCTGGCGAACTGATTACCGAATATGCCTGCTATTTCTCGAGCGACGCCAAGCTGCCCAAACAAATCTGGTCGATGAGTGAACATTTTATTCTCTATATCAATGATTGTGTCGTCAAGACCAAATACCTGGGCAAAGTTCACACCCGGTTGCAACACGACACCCTCGGGCACATCTTGCTCGGTAATGTCGACGATCCCTTTATGGTCGTCGCCGATCGCCAACTCTCGCGCACTGGCCAGCATTCCATTGCTCATCTCTCCACGTAGTTCGCGTGCGCTAAGTACAAACGGCTCCACGTCATCATAGGTCGATGGTACTACTGAGTGAGGCGGTAGCCACACGGCCCACATACCAGATCGGACATTGTTCGCACCGCATACCACTTGCACCAAGTCACCAGCACCAGTATCGATTTTGCAGAGCGACAACTTGTCGGCATTGGGGTGCTTGTCGCATTCAATAACTTTAACTATTTTCGCATCTTTATACTTTGGGCCAAGCTCAATAATATCTTCAACGCCGCCGAGACGTTCGTTTATTCGCTGTACCAGTTGATCGACTGGCGGTAAATCAATAGATACTAAGCTTTTTACAATATTTAGACTAACTTTCACTATTCACCCCCATTAAAACTGCCTCAAAAAGTCCAACTTGCCACTCTGAAAATGCCTGACATCTTCGATACCATGCTTCATCATCACCAATCTGTCGACTCCGCAGCCAAAGGCGAAGCCGGTGTAGGCTTCGGGGTCAATATCAGCCGCCCGCAGAACATTTGGATGAATCATGCCGCATCCGAGTAACTCAATCCACCCTTCATGAGAACAGACAGAGCAACCCTTTTTATCGCAAAACGGACAGCTCAGAGCGAACTCAAAGCTTGGCTCGGTGAATGGAAAGTAAAATGGATTTACCCGCACGTCAAGTTCTTTACCGTAATATTCTTGCAGGAATACCTGTAGCGTCGCAATCAAGTTACCGACGTTAACTCCCTTGGCAACATAGACACCTTCAACCTGATAAAAGGTATGTTCATGCCGGGCATCTAGATCCTCATTGCGAAATACACGATCGGGCACAATTGCAGCAATCGCTTCGCCCCGTTCAAGGTGCGACTGGTACTTTTTAAGTATCCGATTTTGCATAGTCGACGTATGAGCTGGAGCAATAAGCCTGTCGCCATCTGTATCGGTCTCTTCGGTCATAAACGTGTCATAATCATCGCGCGCCGGGTGACCTTTGGGAAAATTAAGGCTTTCAAACATATGGAACTGGTCGTCAATCTCCCGCGACTCCTCAGCTACATAACCCATACGGTTAAAAATATCAGATATTATCTCAATCTCTTGCATGAGTGGGTGTGCAGACCCCTGGTCGGCAGATAGTAATGGCGGTACCACGGCATTGATATCCATTGGTGCCGTCACGTCAATTGGTGCGAGGCTCACTTGGGCCATCTCAGCTTCACGCGCAGCAATCGCTCGCTCAAGCTGCTTCTTCAATTGGTTGATCCCCTGCCCAAACTCACTTCGCTGCTCTGGCGGCAGTGTGGGGATTTGCGCATACAGCGCACGAAGCTCCTTTGAGCGCAGCACTGTCTGTGGCGTATCGCTCGTCGAGATCTCTGCCAGCAATGCCTGTTGTAGCCCTTCTAGTCTATCCATTTCTTTTCACCTACCCTTGCATCAAAATCATCGTAATCACACCCGCCGCCAAAAGCACAATGAGCACCCAGGCCCATGCAAGTGATGTTGTTTGCTTTGTTCCCTCAAGATATTTAATATCGTCCACGCCGTCCATCGCCGCATTTTCTTGTAGTTGTGAACGCTTGGCTTTCTCGCGAAGCTCTGCCGCAATTTTTTCTTGCAACTCACTACGACTATTGTGCTGACCGATAAATAATCCCATGTAGACCAGTATACCACCAATGTGCTACACTGATAATTATTAGTACTAAAGGAGGGACTATGGCTACTAAAAAGACCACAAAAAAGGTGGCGGCTGTTACATCAAAGCCAACGAAGGCTACGGCAAAACCAACCAAAACGACTGTCACGCGCGTCGTCAGTGCTCCAGCAGCAAGGAAGAACGCAAGAATTGACACAAAACTACCAGGTAATCTCATCAATATCATCCTTGCTGAAGCGATTGGTACATTTGTACTAACACTTGTTGCCGTTGTCGCAACATCATACTTCATGCTGCCATTCTACGTTGGTCTTACCCTCGTGATCATGGTGCTTGCTATCGGTGCGATCTCTGGTTCACACATTAACCCGGCTGTCACATTTGGCCTATGGTCAATGCGTAAACTGCAAACTGTATTGGTGCCATTCTACTGGGCTGCTCAGCTCCTAGGTGCGATGGCTGCAGTCGTACTACTCGGCGCGCTTTCGGGCGGAGTATTTGCGATTCACTTCGACAACTTCATGGACTTCTCATGGGGAGTATTCGCAATTGAACTCGTCGGTATGGCAATCTTCATGTTTGGTGTCGCTGCTGTCTTAAGCCGCACCGACATCAAGACCACCGGCAAAGCGGTCGGCATCGGCATGTCACTGACCCTCGGTCTCGTGGCTACAGGCGCACTACTGTCTTACGTGCAAAATGACGCTGTCACAAAGTACCAAGACCAGCAAGCGCAGGTTGACACTACAGAAGCAGCCGATGCAGACGCGAGCGAGCGTACATACCCTCGCGAAGTCTATATTGGAGGCGCCACTCTCAACCCAGCTGTCGCTATGGCGATGACCGAGAAGACTGATAGCCAGCTTCAGGGCAACCCAACTGTACAGAAGGACGAAAAGGCTTACACTCGACTAAGCGCCGAGGTAATCCTTGCCACTCTTATCGGTGCAGCATTAGGTGGAAACCTCTACCTACTCGTTAACTACCGCGCTCGAGTATAAGTCTCGGCTACGGTCACAGAAAAACCCTCTCGCCTAGAGAGGGTTTTTCATTTGCTCTAGTCTTCTTGCTGAGGTTTATCAACTAGTAGCGGATCGGTCTGCGGGTCACTTCCTGCAATCTTCACCACATCTTTATCGATCTTCGCGAGCTCCTTGTATGAACTATTGTAGTGGTTCACGGTAGTAGAGAGCGACTTGCCCATCTTGCCAAGTAGCTCATCAAACTTCTTAATATGCACACCAAGCAATCCGACGCGCACCTGAATATCTCGAGCTTGTTCTTCAATCTGAAGGCTACGTAGGCCCTGTAGCACTGTCTGTAGGTATGCCAAAAAGCTAGTTGGGCTGACAATAATCACCCGCTTATCCCGAAATGCGTACTCTATAAGATCGCGCGAACTTCCGCCCGTGCCGACGTTATTGATGAGTAGGTCATAGTAGAGTGATTCACTGGGAATGAACATAAAAGCGAAGTCCATCGTTCCTTCGCTGGGACGAATATACTTTGCGGTCTCATCGATACGCCCCTTAAGGTCGGTCTTTACTTTATTGAGCAACGCCTCGCGTTGAGTCTTGTCTTGCATCTCTATCATCCGGTTATAATTCTCAAGTGAAAACTTACTATCAACAGGCAGGATTTTACCCTTGTCAAGAAATACAGCTGCATCAACAATGACGCCATCCTTAAAGCCATATTGCATTTGATACTGTGAAGGCGGCAGCACATTATCAAGCACACTTTCAAGGTAGAACTCACCAAATACTCCGCGCTGTTTTGGGTTAGAAAGAACATTCTGTAGCGTCTTGAGCTCAGATGCCACGTCAACAACGCGTCGATTAGTCTCGTCGAGCTTAGTTAAGCGCTGCGTTACATCGGCTACCAGTTTCGCACTTTCGGACAGCTGTCGTTGCACCGACGTGTGCACAGTCGCATTACTTCTTTCAAGTTTATCGCCCACCGAGTCAGACATCCGCTGAATCGAACGACCTAGCTCAACTACATCTGATTTGAGCATATCAACAGCGGCACCATTCTTGAGTTCTCCAAGTCGCTGCATCACAATATACAAGACAGCACCCATGCCAAAGACGATAACGATAAGAAGAATTATAATGAGTATTTCCATACTCTTTAGTGTAGCACGCTACTAAATCGAGAGCGCGACGCGAGCCAGGACAACAAACAATACAACGAAGACGATTGCCGAAATGTCGCCTCGCAATCGATTGATCCACGTGAGCACTGCATAGACCGCGGCATATGCAGCAATAGTCCACAGCAGCGATACGTACCACGGACCAGCCACCCAAGCGGCGACTCCCCATAGTGCGACCACGGCAGCGGACACAACAAGCAACGCGCGCTTCATAGATATCATCGCAAGTAGCGGAACGGTCATTACACCGACAAGTACTGCGGCAATATTGCTTGCGACGACCGTGCTATTCAAACATAGAGCCACACTGTCCTCACCTCCACAGAAGAACGGCGTCAGCATATATCGCTCAAGAGCCAATGCGAGGAGCCAAGTAATTGCACCCACCAAAGCGCCCAGCAGCACCACGCGCCCAAACGTACTGGCCGTTATGTTAAAGATATACCTCGACATCTCTTCTCTAAAAACTATCGTTCGCACTCCCATGGCAACTCCTCTGATTCTTTAGGCATATTTTACTATGCTGTTGTGAAAAATGCAAGGTTATGAGGCAGATGATTTTGCAGACTTCTTTGAAAACTCCTTCACACCAAGCGGCAAGTACCATACAATACCCACGCAGGCGATCACGATACCGCCAATGACGTCAAGTGGCGTATGAACTAGCGCCACAACCCTACCAGCACAGACGAGTAGCGTCATCACGAACGCGACCAATGCCAGCCTCTTATGTCGTGCCCCAAAGAGCACCGCAAGAGTAATCGCCATCGTAAATAACGCATGATCTGACGGAAATCCGGGATTGTTTAGAAACGAGGCGCCAGGCTCAACCCCAATTAGTTCAAACGGCCTGAGAGCCGCCGGCTGATACAACAGTCCAACAATCTTGGCAGCCACATATGCCGTTAAGCCGGCCATCAGTACGCGCGTATACACAGCGTACTTTTCTGCGCTCGGTACGTGTCGCAAAAGCGCATATACTCCGACAACAACCACTGGTACGACTAGGCCGTCTGCGATAACTTGAACAATCAATTGCATATCCATGGCTCCAGTATAGCGCTTCTGGTTCTTAAAAATCCACCCGTCTCTTGCAAGAGAGTATATTTTTGCGTATAATTGCTTTTGTTATTGGGGATTGGCCAAGTGGTAAGGCACCGGGTTCTGGTCCCGTGATCGGGGGTTCGAATCCCTCATCCCCAGCCAAGAAAAA